>JAQBWI010000094.1 GCA_027625355.1 Pseudomonadota bacterium | reverse complement strand
TTTTTTGAGATCATCTTTAAATGTATTTGGTATGCTGTTTAATTTTACTGCCTTAGGTCTATTAACATTAGAGAAAAGTGCAGCATTTGGTTTCGTATCACCAATTTATGCAACTATTTTTGCTGTTTTAATATTGAAAGAAAAAATTAGAATATACAGAGTAACAGCCCTTATTATTGGTTTTATAGGAGTGATAATTATTGCTCAACCATCATTATCAGGAGTTGAAAAAGGAGTCTATTTTGCTTTACTTGGACAACTATGTTTTGGTCTAACAATGGTGTTGATTAAAAAAATGTCTGATAAAGACTCAAGTCTAACAATTTTATCTTATCAATATATTTTAACTTCATTTTTTTTATTTTTTCTTTTTATTCCTTTTTTTGAAATTCCCAATTCTTTTCAAATCTTACAACTAGCAACAGCTGCTTTTTTAGGAACATTTATGCATTATTTTTTTAATCAAGCTATACGTCTTACAGAGGTAACTTTTTTAACTCCCTTTAAATATTTAGGTTTAGTTTTTGCTTCAATCTTTGGGTTTATTTATTTTGGAGATGCGCCAAGTGTTTACACGTGGATTGGTGGAACAATTTTATTTTCTTCTATGTTAATAATTACGATCCGTGAAAATCAATTATCAAAAGATATTGTTAAAAAATCTGACATTAATAATCTTTAATTAATAAAAGGATAATATATATTATTTACTGAGCCGATATAACAGCAGCAGCTATAGATGCTATTCTTGAAGATGAACTATCCGCTCTACTGGTTACAACAACAGGAACTTTTCCACCTACAATAAACCCTGCAGCACACGCTCCCATAAAATAAACCATTATTTTTGATAATGAATTACCTGTCTCTAAATTAGGAACTAAAAGAATATCCGCTTGTCCAGCAACCTCATTAGAAATATTTTTGATAGCTGCAGCTTCAGGGGAAATAGCATTGTCAAGAGCTAGAGGTCCATGCACATAGGCTTCTATATTTTCTTTAATTGCTCGATCCATTATTTCTCTCGCTTCTATTGAGCTTGGCATACTTTCAATAGGATCTTCTGTTCCAGATAAAATAGCAACTTTTGGTTTAGGTATGTTTATACGATTTGCAAAATCAATTACATTTTTAAGAATATGCATTTTTACATCAAGTCTAGGTGCAACATTTAAAGCGCCGTCAGTAATGAAAAGAGGTTTATCATTTTCTGATAACGTCATGTGCCAAATATGACTTAGTCTTTTTCCTTCAATTAGTCCAAATTCTTTTTTTAAGTAAGTTCGCATTAATACATCGGTGTGAAGATTACCTTTGATCATTATTCTTATTTTATTATCCCGAGCAAGTTCAGCACCAGCTATTGCTGCTTCTTTATCATCAACAGAATTAATTATTTCATAAGAACTTATATCCCACTTAAATTGTTCCGCTTTATCTTTGATGGCATTTTTATCACCTATAAAAACAGGACTAATAAGATCTAATTCAACTGCTTTTTTTGCTGAGTCTATGGAAGAATCATGATTTGCACATACTATACCTGCAGTCATACCAGGTGTTTTTTTGGCTACTGATATTAAGTTAATGGGAATTTTAGCTTCTTTTGATGTTAGCATAATTGATAATTTTTCTTCTATACTAGGGCGTCAATTTTTCCTACGAAATTAAGCTTTAGTGGGAGAATTCCTCTTGGATTAGCTATATGGATAATATAAGGCTTAATTAAAATTTGCCAAATTAGGGACTAGTTATGGATTTAGAAAATAGAAACGAATTACCGAATTCACTTGAAGAACATTGGATGCCTTTTACATCCAATCGTGATTTTAAAGATAACCCAAGATTAATGGTTAAGGCCGAAGGTGTATATTATACAGACCATCATGGTAATCAATTAATTGACGCAAGCTCAGGTTTGTTTTGTAGTCCTGCTGGACATGGTCGCAAAGAAATAAGAGACGCTGTTTATAAACAACTTGAACAACTTGATTATGTTCAACCATTTCAACAAGGTTATAATGGTTCTTTTGAGTTAGCTAGAAAAATTTCTAAACATACACCAGATGATTTGAATAAAATATTTTTTACCATGTGCGGATCTTCTGCCGTTGATACTGCAATTAAAACTGCCATTGCATATTTTAAAGCAAAGGGTGAAGGACATCGTCATCATATTGTTGGTCGTGAAAGAGGATATCACGGAATGAATATTGGTGGCATATCTGTTGGTGGTATGGTCGCAAATAGAAAAACATTTTCAAGTATTCTAATGCCTAACACGCATCATTTAAGACATACTCATCTCCCTGAAAATACTTTTGTAAAAGGTGAGCCTGAAACAGGCGAATACCTTGCTGATGATTTAGAACGTATCGCAGGACATATTGGTGGTGAAAATATTGCTGCCTGCATAGTGGAGCCAGTTGCTGGTTCAACAGGAACTTTAGTTCCACCAAAAGGATACTTGCAAAAACTAAGACAGATTTGTGATAAGTATGGTATTCTTTTAATTTTTGATGAAGTAATTACTGGTTGGGGCAGAATGGGTGAAGCATTTGGTTCTCAAGCATTTGGCGTGACTCCAGATATTTTAACAATGGCAAAAGCCGTCACAAATGGTGTAGTTCCTCTTGGCGCAGTAGCTTCTAGAGAACATATTTATGATACAATGGTTGATGCGGCACCAAATGGAGCCATAGAATTTTTTCATGGATACACCTACTCAGGAATTCCATGTGCAGTTGCGGCTGGTTTGGCAATGCAGGATATTTTTGAAAAAGAAGATTTAATAAATCGTTCTAAAGAAATGTCCCCTTACTTTTTAGATGGTCTTTTTACTCTGAAAGATATTGATGGAGTAACAGACATTAGAGGTTATGGTATGATGGGTGGTATTGATCTACGTATGGATGAAAGACCAGGTAAGGCTGGGTATAATTGTTTCAAATCATTATTTGCTGCAGGACTAAGTTTAAAAGCAACAGGTGATTGTTTAATAGTTGCCCCTCCTTTTATCTCAGAGAAAAAACACATCGATGAAATTATTGAAAAACTTAGAACGGGTATTACGAATTACTTTAAGGATCAATAATGAAAATTGGTGTTCCGTCTGAGATAAAGGCACAAGAATCTAGAGTAGGACTTACTCCCTTAAGTGTTCAAGAGCTAACTAATCATGGACATGAAGTTTTCATTCAGGACAATGCTGGTTTTGGTGCAGGTTTTGAAAATGAAGATTATCAAAAGGCTGGAGCACATATAGTGTCTACAGCTGGCGATATTTTTAACGACTCAGATATGATTGTTAAAGTGAAAGAACCTCAGTCTGAGGAAGTCAAGATGTTAAGAGAAAATCAACTTTTATTTACATATCTTCATCTTTCAGCAGCACCTGAATTAACAAAAGGTTTAGTTGACTCAAAATCTATTTGTATTGCTTATGAAACTGTCACTGATGAAAATAATAGGTTGCCTTTATTAGCACCAATGAGTGCTGTTGCTGGAAGAATGTCTATTCAGGCAGGGGCACATTCCTTAGAAAAACCTCAAGGTGGTCGTGGTTTATTAATAGGTGGAGCGCCAGGAGTAAGACCAGGAAATGTTTTAATTTTGGGTGGGGGAGTTGTTGGTGAGAATGCAGCAACAATAGCTACGGGTATGGAAGCGAAAGTACATATCGTCGATAAATCTGAAGCTCGTCTTAAAGAGCTTCAAATGAAATTTGGTGATCGCATTGTCCCCTTAGTCTCAGATGAAATTAACTTACAAGATTATGTTGCTGAGACAGATTTATTAATAGGAGGTGTATTAATCCCAGGAGCTAATGCACCAAAATTAATATCAAGAGAGATGATTAAAAATATGAAAAGAGGATCAGTAATAGTTGATGTTGCAATTGATCAAGGTGGATGTGTAGAAACAAGTAAGCCGACTACTCATGCAAATCCAACTTATGTTATTGATGACGTTGTACATTATTGCGTTGCAAATATGCCAGGAGGTGTTCCTATGACTTCAACCTTGGCTTTAAATGCCGCGACTCTTCCTTTTGTTTTAAATCTAGCTCAAAATGGTTACCGTGATGCTCTAAATAGTGATGCAAATTTCCTTGCAGGTTTAAATGTTTGCCAAGGAAATGTTACCTACAAGGCAGTTGCAGATGATTTGGATTATGAATTTGTTGATCCAAGTAAGGCAATAAACTAATTGAATTTATATGGTTGACTCAAATGATGAGTTAATGATGGAAACAATGTATTGGTGGGGGATACCAACATTGTTTAGATGTGAACATAATAAAGATTTAGCTAAATGTGATATTGCTCTAGTAGGAGTACCTCATAGTACAGGAAATGGGACAACAGAAAGAGATCAACATTTAGGACCAAGGGCAGTTCGTCATGTTTCTGCAGGATTACGAAGGGTTCATTTAGATTTTAATATTAATCCTTGGAAAAAGAAAAACATATTTGATTTGGGTGATGTTGCTCTTCCACATGCAAATAATAATGAAAAGTGTATTGAAGATATCACTAGTTTTTATTCTCAAATAGCTCGTGCTAATAAGCCTGTCGTATCAATTGGAGGAGATCATTCAATTACAGGAGG
>JAQBWI010000093.1 GCA_027625355.1 Pseudomonadota bacterium | reverse complement strand
AAGAAAATTTTTTTCAATTTCTTGTCGTTCAATCAAAAGTGTCAGAATATCTTTCTCAAGAAGCGTTAGGGGCATTTCTATTTTTGTTTTATTATTAATTATTTTTTCCCCTTGCACCTTAATATCTCCATAAATAATTGAGTTTTTAGCAAAAAAGGTTGCGATCTCGTCTATAAATTTATTTACATTTATATGTTTATTAAATGTTTTTAAATCGTATGAAGTTTTTCTGTTAGGATTATTATTTGTTGTGTAAAAAATTACCACATTATTTTTTTTAAAAAAAGATCGCTGAAGACTTTCTTCAAAAATCTCACTAACAATTAATAGTATATTTTGATTAATAAAATTATTTTTTTTTAATGCTGCTAAGGATGCGTTATGAACTTTAAAGTCTACAAACATTTCTTTTAAAAGTTCATTGATTTTTTTTTCGGAATATAGGTAAAACTCTTTCATACTCTTTTTCCAAAAAGAATTGTTCCAAGTCGAATATATTTAGGCTCAAACTCTAAAGCTTGTTGATAATCAGAGCTCATTCCAATACTAGGTCTTCCTAACCCACACTCATTTGTAAGATCGGTTATGATTTGGAAATGTTTTGTTGGGCTTTGATTAATAGGCGGGATACACATAAGTCCTTCTACGTTGTTAAGGCCGAGTGACTTACAAAGATTTAAAAAATTTTTAGTATCCTCAGGAAATACTCCACTTTTTGTAGTTTCTTTACCTGTGTTAACTTGAATAAAAAAAGATTTTTCTTTTATTATTTCTGGAAATTTTATTAACTCCTTTAAAAGTTTTTCTCTGTCTAGTGTGTGAATAACATCAAACAAAGAGAGTGCTTGTTTAACCTTGTTAGACTGCAAAGGGCCTGTTAGATGTAATTTTATTTTTTTATTTGTTTTTTTAACTTCTTCAAATTTCGATTTGGCTTCCTGGACTCTGTTTTCCCCAAAAATCTCCAAACCAAATGATATAGCTTTTTCAACCTCTTCAAGGGGGTGATTCTTAGAAATGGCTATAATTTCGGTTTTTTTACTTAATACCTCTATTTCTTTTTGTATTTTTTGATATTTTTTAAAACTAAACATTATTTTTTGTTGTAATTTTACAACACCTTAAAAAAAAGTTACTAAATTCTTATGCTTTTTTTGTACATTTTACAATTTTTTATTAAATACCATTAGTAATGAAAGAAAGTCTTTCATTAATTAATGAATATTCATTAACTCAAAAGGAGTAATTATGAAAAAAGAACTATTAATGGCTACTGCCTTAGTATCTACTCTTGGTGCAGCTTCTGTTGCTCAAGCGGTTACAGCTACTATGGCTGGAAGCATGAAAGTTGGTGCTGAATTTGAAAGCCCAGATTCTGGTGTTGATACTAACAACGTTAAAGATCAATCTAACTTTAACATCTCACTTAGCGAAACTACTGATGGCGGAACCACAATTTCAACTAGCTTTGAAATCGTTGACGAAGGCACTGTAGATGCTGATGATGATAATGCTATTAAACTTACATTTACTGATGGTTCAGCTCTTGAACTATTAAACGCAGGTAATGCTGCAGGAACTCACGCTGTGTCTGTACCTGGTGCAAGTGGTGAGCAAGGTATTGGTGGAACTAGTACTAATAACGCTCCTACTGATCTTGATTTTGCTGCAGGTAATACAGCACTAGGTGTTGAGTGGCATTCAGCTGCTGATTTCCTAGCTGATGGCTTGAAATTTTCAGCATCTTTCAGTACTGATAGTGGCGCAGCTAAAACTGCTACTGCTAAACTTGATAACTCTTGGG
The DNA here is from genome assembly GCA_027625355.1 of Pseudomonadota bacterium. Lineage (GTDB taxonomy): Bacteria > Pseudomonadota > Alphaproteobacteria > HIMB59 > CACPNW01. The sequence continues at coordinate 2,874 of JAQBWI010000093.1, read as the reverse complement.
GTGTAGGTGCTACCTATGTAACATCTGCTGGTGACACTACTATAACTATCGGTGGTGGTATTGCTAATGGTGAGATTGCTGTAACTGGCAATCAGCCAAGCGCTGACAAGGGTGGATTTAACTTTGGTGTTTCAGCTGTAACAGGTGACTTAACTGTTGGTGTTGGTTATGCTGATGGTGATACATTTGTAAGCACTGATGATTCAGCTGCTAATACTGAAGTTGATGGTAGTGTAGTTAAAGCTGGTATTAAGTATGTAACTGGCGATATTACTTTAGCTCTAGGTGTGACTGCTGGTGAGGCTAAAGATAGCACAACTTTTGGTACCGCTGATACAATTGATGACTCTAATGATTCTACAAGCGCAAGTATAACTTATGCTGTAGCTTCTGGTGTGTCTGCTGTTTTAGGTTATACTACTGTTGACAGAAGCAATGACGGAGTTTCAAGTACTGACGATGGATCTGCTTGGTATGTTGGAGCAACTATGTCATTCTAATCTTAGATTAGTCTAATTTTTTATAAAACGGCACTTTTTTAAAGTGCCGTTTTTTTTATGTTTTACTTTTGCCCATCAATACAATATTTATTAAAAGATGAAAAAATCCTATACCTTGATTGTAGTTTTTGTATTTATTTTAATTGGTGGTTGTAACAGCAACTTAACAGAAGAAGAGAAGAAAGCTCTCTGGGATAAGGCTCAAACACAAGGTGAAATTGTTAGAAGGTCAGGCACGCCTTTTAATTTAGCTACAGATAAGGATTTAGCAATGTCTGATGCTGAAAATAGACTTAGGACCGGTGGTGGTTTGATGGGAAAAAAAGCCAACTTTTCTTTTTTAGATGATAATCAAAGTACATCATCTCAAATAACAAACTTAGGAATGCCTATAAATCCTTACTTGTGGAAAGCTTCTTTAGAAACAATAGATTTTATGCCCCTTTCTTCGACTGATCCTTTTGCAGGTATAATTATTACTGATTGGTATACTGCTGAAAATAACACAGGGGAGCGCTGCAAGCTTAATATTTTTGTTAAGGGGGCAGGTCTTAAAACTGATAACTTGAAAGTGTCTTCATTTTGTCAATCACTTGAAAACAGCCAGTGGGTTAACAAACCTCTAATAAAAGAAGATAATATAAGATTAGAAAATGTTATTCTTAATAAAGCAAAAAAACTAAAATTAACCTCTGGTTAAATACATTGTCTACTCGATACAATCATAAAGTTGCTGAAAAAAAATGGCAAAAAGAATGGATTGAACAAAAAATTTTTGAAACAAAGAAAGATACAAGCAAAGAAAAATATTATGTTTTAGAAATGTTTCCTTACCCTTCTGGAAAAATTCACATGGGCCATGTAAGAAATTATACGCTTGGGGATGTGGTTGCTAGATATAAAAAATTAAAAGGCTTTAATGTTATGCACCCAATGGGCTGGGATGCGTTTGGTTTACCTGCTGAAAATGCAGCAATGACAGAAAAAAAAAGCCCTGAAGAGTGGACATACAAAAATATAAAAACTATGAAATCTCAGCTGAAAAGTATGGGATTCTCTTTTGATTGGCGCAAAGAATTAGCAACGTGTCATCCTGAATACTACAAACATGAGCAAGAGTTTTTTATTGAGATGTTTAAAAACGGTCTGGCTTATAAAAAAGAGTCTGAGGTAAACTGGGACCCTGTAGACAAAACTGTACTTGCAAATGAACAGGTTATTGATGGTCGTGGATGGCGATCAGGTGCAGAGGTTGAAAAAAAATTTTTATCACAGTGGTTCTTGAAGACCAGTAAATATTCAAATGAATTACTTAATGAGTTAGATAATTTAGGTGAATGGCCTGATAAGGTCAAGACTATGCAAAAAAACTGGATTGGAAAATCAGAAGGAGCAGAAATAAACTTTAGTTTGATAAATAAAGAACATAAAGGTTTTAAAATTAAGATTTATACAACGCGACCAGATACTATATTTGGGGCTACGTTTATTGCAATTTCTTGTCAACACCCACTTGTAGAAGAGTTAATCAAAACCAATGACAAAATAAAAAAATTTATAAAAGAGTGTGAACAGTCAAACTCAGAAAAAGACAAACTTGGTTTTAATACAATAATAAAAGCTGAACATCCCATTACCAAGAAAACAATACCGGTCTATATTGCTAACTTTGTTTTGATGGATTACGGTCTTGGAGCTATTTTTGGATGCCCTGCACATGACCAAAGAGATCTTGATTTTGCAAATAAATATAATTTAGATGTAATTAAGGTTGTAGACAATAAAAAGGACAATAATCAAATAACCAATGTAGCCGCAACGGGCGATGGCACATTGATTAATTCTGATTTTCTAAACGGACTAAATGTTGACGATGCTAAAAAAAAGATTGTGGAATTTATTGAAACAAGTGGCCTAGGGTCTAAAAAAATCAACTACAAGCTCAGAGACTGGGGGGTTTCACGGCAGAGATATTGGGGGTGTCCAATCCCTATCCTATACAGGGAAGATGGTGAGATAGTTCCTGTAAGCAAAAAAGATCTGCCTGTTCTACTTCCAAAAAATAACACAATAAATGGCGTTTTCACTTCACTAAAAAATGCAGAAGACTGGAAGCTAACCTCATGTCCTGAAACAGGAATGAAAGCTGTGAGAGAAACAGATACTTTTGATACTTTTTTTGAGTCATCTTGGTATTTTTTAAGGTTTTGTAATCCCAAATTAAACAAGCCTCTAGATGTTGAAGAAATAAAATATTGGTTACCTGTTGATCAATATATAGGTGGTGTAGAACATGCTATTTTACACCTACTCTATTCTCGTTTTTTTACAAAAGCTCTGAGAGATTTAGATTATATAAATTTAAATGAGCCAT
>JAQBWI010000092.1 GCA_027625355.1 Pseudomonadota bacterium | reverse complement strand
GCAGTATTTGTTCCTCCAAAGCCAAATGAGTTACTTAAGGCTAAATTAATTTTTTCATTTAAAGGCTCTCTTGCTATTAATTTTATTTTTCCTGACTCAATTGGCTTATCTAAGTTAAGAGTAGCTGGGAAAGTGCTATCATTAATAGCTAGAATGGAAAATATAGCCTCCACACTTCCAGCTGCACCAAGCAAATGACCAATTGATGATTTCGTGGAACTTACAAAAAGATTATTATTGTTTTCGAAAAGTCTATTTATTGCGTTAAGTTCAATTTTATCACCCAACATCGTTGAGGTACCATGTGCATTGACATATTGAACATCATCTGCAGATACTTGTGCCATTTTTAAAGACTCAATCATTGCCCTGTATCCACCATCTCCATCTTCAGATGGCGCAGTTATGTGATATGCATCTCCTGACATTCCATAACCAATAAGCTCTCCGTATATTTTAGCGCCTCTTTTTTTTGCATGCTCCATCTCTTCTAATACTAAAATCCCTGCGCCCTCACCCATCACAAATCCATCTCTGTCTTTGTCCCAAGGTCTCGAGGCTTTTTCAGGCTCATCATTAAAGGAAGTACTTAAACTTCTTGCAGCACAGAAACCAGATACGCCTAATCTGCATACTGCTGCTTCAGCTCCTCCAGCAACCATAACATTTGCAGCGCCTCTTTTAATCATTTCACCGGCATCGCCAATTGAATGTGCTCCAGTAGCACAAGCTGTAACTACGGAATGATTAGGCCCTTTAAAACCATATTTAATTGAAATTTGTCCAGATAATAAATTAACTAAAGATGATGGAATAAAAAAGGGTGAAAGTTTTCTTGGACCTTTATTTGCTACTGTTAGTGATCCTTCGTAAATGGTTTCTAAACCACCAATTCCAGAACCGACACTCACTCCAACTTTAAGTTTTTCATTTTCATCTAAATCTGCCAATCCAGAATCTTCCACAGCCATTTTTGCAGCGGCTATACCATATTGGATGAATCTGTCGTTTCTCTTAATATCTTTAACATCTAAGTGAATAGATCTGTCATAATAAAAAGGATCATTTTCGTCATGAGATATATGACCAGCAATTTTACAACTTAATCCGTCTGTATCAAAATGCGAGATTTTTTTTATTCCAGACTTAAGATTAATTAAGTTTGTCCAAGTATCTTTTGTATTATTACCTATTGATGTTAACAAACCTAAACCAGTAACAACAACACGCCTCATAGATTAATTGACTACTTTTTACTTTCAATATAATCTATAGCATTTTGAACAGTCTGTATTGTTTCAGCCGCATCATCAGAAATTTCAATTCCAAATTTTTCTTCAAAAGCCATAACTAGTTCTACTGTGTCTAAACTATCTGCACCTAAATCATCTATAAATTTAGATTCTGGCGTTACTTTTGACTCATCAATTCCCAGATGATCAACCACTATTTGTTTAACCTGTGTTTCAACTTCGCTCATCATTCTCTCCTTAGTTTCAGTTAAGTTAATAGAATATTAACTTAGATAATGTCAATAGATTATACCATTAACATTCCACCGTTTATATGAATGTTTTGACCTGTTATATACTTAGAATCATCACTTGATAAAAAATAAACTAAATCGGCAATTTCATTTGCCTCACCAAATCTTTTCATGGGAATTTTTTCTAATATAACATTTTTTTGGTTATCATTTAATTTATTAGTCATAGGAGAAATAATAAAACCTGGTGAAACTACATTGACATTTATATTTCTGGAAGCAACCTCTAAAGCAATAGATTTATAGAAGCCTATCATTCCAGATTTGGCAGCAACATAATTAGATTGACCAGGATTTCCAGATGTTGCTACAACTGATGAAACCCCTATGATGTTACCTGATTTATTTCTAATCATATTAGGAAGTAATGCTTTTATGATTGTAAAATTAGATGACAAATTTGCTTGAATAACATTATTCCACTGATCTGTTTTCATTCTTAAAAGCAAAGAATCATCAGTAATTCCAGCATTATTAACAATTACATCTAAATCTTGATGTTCCTCTGAGATTTTTTTTAAAATAATATTGTTTTCATCTGGGTTTATAAAATTTAAAACATAATAATGATGATTTTTGCCATATTTTTTTTTCAAGTTACTAAGAGTTACCTCAGATGAAGATGTAAGGATCATTTCATATTTATTTTTTAAAAACTTATCAGCAATTGATGACCCAATTCCACCTGAAGCTCCTGTAATAAGAATTTTTTTCATATTAATCAAATTTTTTTAAATCTTCTATTTTATCAATTGACTTAATATCAAATTTTTTAGTGATTCTTGCAATTAAACCCGACAAAACCTTTCCTGGACCAATTTCAATTATTTGTGTTGTGTCAGTTTCCTCAAGTTTTATTATACTTTCAGTCCACCTAACTCTATTAGCCATTTGGTTTTTTAATGCGAATATTATTGACTCTATATTTGAATTAATTTTTGAATCATAATTTGAGATTATAGGTAAATTACTATTTTTAAAATTAATCATATCAATTACATTAATTAGCTTCCTTTGGGCATCATTCATAAAATTACTATGAAATGCAGCTGATACATTTAATTTAACGTATCTTTTAACTCCGTTTTCAGAAAAGAGTCGCTCAGAACTAATAATATCTTCAATTAATCCTGAAACTACAACTTGCATCGGTGAGTTATCATTCGCAATTACTAATTTTAGATTGTTTTTTTTTATCAAATCATCAATGAAATCTGCATTTTTTCCTATTATTGCTGCCATACCAGAAATATTTGGCTTAATAGAGGAATGCATAAGTTCCCCTCTTTTTTTAATTAATATAGAGGCATCTGCAATATTAATAAAATTGCCTGCTGCTAAAGCTGAGTATTCTCCCAAAGAATGGCCTAAAAAAAAATTAGGTTTTATAATCTCATTGCCAACTTCATTTAAAAGAGATTTATAAATAGCCATTGAAGCTGAAAAAATTGATATTTGAGTGTATTTTGTCTGATTCAGGTTATCAGAGGGGTTTTCTGCAATTATTTTACGAATATTTATTTGTGTACTATCTTCAATTTCTTGAAATACTTTTTTAGCAACATCAAAATTGTCATTAAAATCCATAGACATGTTTAAATACTGGCTACCTTGTCCAGGAAAAACTATCGCTGTCATATTTGCTTGATTTATTGAAAATTATAAATATATGCAACAAATACTTCTCTTAAAATTAATTTTTAAGATATAACCAAGGAGTCTATGAATAATTTTGAAGCTGTAGTTCTGCTTAGTCCTGAAATAACATCTAATGTTAGAAACTCTAGTCTTGATAGTTTAAAAAAACTAATTAATGAAAAATCTGGTAAAATTATCAATAATGAAGATTGGGGTTTAAGAGATTTAAGTTACAAAATAGACCACTATAGTAAAGCTTTCTATAATTTTTATCAAATTGAAATAGAAGGAGATAAAATTGAGAGTATAAAGAAAACATTGAATCAAGATGAAAATTTTATAAGACATTTATTCGTAAGAGTTGAAAAGCATCAAGAACTCCCAACAAAGCTTAGTAATGAAAAAAAATAAAAAATTTCAATCTAGAAGTAGAGACGATAATAAAAATTCGCCATTTGAAGATCGAAAAAAATTTTGTCCATTCAGTCAAAAAAATTCGCCAATAATTGATTATAAAGATATAAAACTTTTAAATAGATACATTAGTGAAAAAGGTAAAATAACACCAAGTAGAATTACAAATGTTTCTAGGTCAAAACAACTAGAACTTTCTAAAGCTATAAAAAGAGCTCGTTTTCTTGGACTAATGTCATTCACAAACAAACATTATTATTAAAATGAAGGTAATACTAACAACAAATATTAAAAAACTTGGTAAGATTGGTGATCTAGTGGAAGTTAAAAATGGATATGCTAGAAATTTTTTATTTCCTAACAATATGGCCCTAAGAAATAGCGAGAAAAATCTTGATTATTACAATAACATAAAAGAAGAGATTAAAAATAAAGAAGAAAAAAAACTTGAAGAAGCTAAAAAAATTATTGAAAAAATAAAAAACTTAAATGTTGAATTCTCTAAAGAAGCTGATGAAAAAGACCAGCTGTACGGATCTATTTCAAAAAAAGAAATACTAGATCAATTCAAAGACAATGAAATATTTATCCACTCAGATGATATAGAAATGAAAAATCCAATAAGAACATTAGGAGAGCACGAGATTAGTGTTAGCCCTTATTTAAACATCACTCATACCATAAAGATAAAAGTAAATAAAAATTAATATTATTTATTCACGTTATTAATAGGATATTAACTTTTAAATTTCCTTTTTAAATTTGTCTTATTGTTATCAAGACAAAAAAAACTTATCATTAATATTTAATGGAACAGAATAAGATTTTAAATATAGCTAAAAAAACGGATGATCAAATTGAAAAATTTTCTAATATAGATGCTGAAGTAGCACTAATTGGGTGTATATTATGGGATAATCGGAATTATGAAAAAGTATCAGATTTTTTAGATGAAAGTCATTTTGTAGACCACAATCATCAAATAATTTTCAAACAGATAAAAGATCTATTAAATAAAAACATACTTGTTTCCCCAATAACGCTTAAAAATTATCTTTCTGAAAATGAATTTGGATCAGGAATAAAGCCATATTTAAATCAAATTAAAG
>JAQBWI010000091.1 GCA_027625355.1 Pseudomonadota bacterium | reverse complement strand
CGTTGTTACAAATAATAGTTTTTAGATCTTTTATTGGATTTTTTATTTTAATTTTTTATTTAATAAGCAAAAAAAAGAAAATAAATCTTTCGTCTTCTTTTCCAAAAATTGCTATTGCAAGAGGATTTCTTTTTTTTATTGGTTTTTTATGTTTTTATATCTCTCTTAGTAAAATTACTCTTGCGGAGGCAGTCAGTCTATATTTTATCAGCCCATTATTCATGACAATATTTTCAAAAATAATTTTAAAAAATAAAGTTGGTATTCATAGATTAATAGCAATTATAATTGGTTTCTTAGGCACTTTGTTAATTATTAAACCACAATTTATAAATTTTAATTGGTTTATGCTATTACCAATTTATTGTGCTTTTACTTATTCTTTATCGATGATTTTAGCAAAAAAAACTTCACAAAAAGATGATTTATTCCAGCAACTTTTTCATATTTATATAGGAGCTATATTACTAGGCACATTATTAACTATTTTTTTTAAATATACTTCATTATTTGTTAATTTTAATAATTTACAAATTTTAAATATTACTTGGCATTTTACAGAAATTAAAATGATATTACCTATTATATTAATTTCTATATTTGGTTCATTTGGAACAATTTTTTTAATGTTAGGATATAGAATGGGATCACCCGTAGTTAATGCTCCAGCTGAATATATTTTGTTAGTATTTGCACTTATCAACGGATTAATTTTTTTTAATGATCAGCCAGATTTTTTTTCTATTATTGGAATGACATTAATATTCCTAAGTGGGATTTTTATTTTTATACGTGAAAATATAAGAGGTTCTCTTGTAGCAACTAAAACCAGCCTACGATCATAAAAATTTATATTTTAACTTACTGAGTTTTAAATAATTTCTATGTTTATTTTTTATTTAAAAGGGCGACCCAAAGATCGACCTTTCTTTCCGCATGGCTAGAAACCTTAAAAGAAATACCAAATGATTATGTAAATTAATCCAACCCACCAAATAATATTGCCAAGTAGCCAACATAAAAAGCTTATCATTATACTATCCCTTTTTTGTTTATCTTAACGATAAGATCACTAGCTTTTATTCTTGTATAGCGTTGAAGTTCTGACCAAGTCTTATGACCACTAACAACAGACACCTCAGCTATAGACCACCCGTTTAAGAAAAGATTTGTAATTGCGCACGCTCTAAGATCATGAAATCTAAACTTATGAATCTGTGCTCTCTTCATAGCTTGTTCAAAGTAATGGCGACACTTGTCTCTAGTGATTGGAAACAACTTAGATTGAAATCTATACTTCTTAGCGATCTCTAATGCTCTATCGGTTAATGGCACTAGACGATTGTCCCCGTTCTTTGTATCTAATAATAAAGCTGTGCTTTTTTCAAAGTTAACGTTCTTAGATTTTAGCTTGGTTATTTCGCCAAACCTCATCGCTGTTAGATAAGCAAACTCAACCATATCATGTAAGAAAACCAAGTTACTTTTAGTACAAGCCGATAAGAGGTCTTGATATTCCTCAGCAGTTAATATTCGATCGATCTTATCTTTTACTTTTTCTTTCTTAACGAGACTAGCCGGATTGATAGGGGGTAATGAAATCGCCCAATTAATTTTAGCTACTTCCCAGACAGTATAAACGTAATGAACATATTTATTTATCGTTGATGAGGCTCTAGGATAATACTTGCCGTCATTAAACTTAATTTCATTCTTAAAATCAAGAACGTGCTTAGTCTTTAGATCAAGTAATCTAACCTTAGCGATCTTATGCCTTAAGATTAAATTAATCTTAAATACCTCACCTTCTTTACTCTTCTTGGAAGGTGTTATCTCATCCCGGTACCTTATTAATATATCGCCCAAAGATAGTTTAGCACTATCGCTAAAGTCTTCATATTGCTCTCTATCGATTTGATATTCTACTTCCTTTGCCCACTTACTTGCGCTAGATTTTTGAAAGAATGTTTTGAAAACACTTTTAGTATTCTTCTTCTTTATTTCGACCTGCCACTTGCCGAAACGCTTTCGAATATAAGCCATAATATTTCTCACTTTCTGTCTCTCGCTTCGGCATAGCTTCGGCGAGAATTGATTAGTAAGAAAAAAACATAGGAAAGATAACCACTATCGATGAATCGAATGGGGCGTTCTGTTGCCCGGTGCCCCAAACCGCGCTAGCCTAGAATCTAGGCAGCGATAGCTAATCTATTATCGTTAGCGTTTATAAAAATAACCCGATAACGGTGGTATAATGCCGAGCAAAGTCTTTATCTTTTAGTCAACGTCAAACCTATTTCGCCCCCATTAAATCTATGGTGGAGGCGCCGGGTACCGCCCCCGGGTCCGCTCAACCTATTACATAAAGCATTTATCGCTATAGTTGATAAATCAACATCTCTTTTATAAACGAAAGTTCACAATCAAGAAAGTTTTCAATTATTAAATTTTAGATTATCTAAAATTCTGTTGTTTACATAAGGTTTTAGTGAAATAAGATTTTTCTGATGATTAAAGCAATAATGGCAGTAGATGATAAAGGTGGGATTAGTAAAGGTAGCAGTATGCCTTGGCCAAAGAATTCAAAAGATCTTCAATGGTTTAAAAAAAATACTTTATATCAAGTTGTTGTAATGGGTAGCAAAACTTGGGAAGATCCTTTTATGCCAACTCCACTAAAAAATAGAGAGAACGTTCTCATTACAACTAAAGATAATTCTTATTATCTAGGAGCAAATAAATATTTAAAAGGTGATATTGTAAATGAAATATTAGATTTGGAAAAAGAATATTCTGAGAAAGATATCTTTGTAATTGGAGGTCCAGATATCATAGCGCAAACTTACGATTTATTTAAAGAGTTTTATTTAACCAGAATCTACGGTAATTTTGAATGTGATAAATTTATTGATATTAAAAAAATTGCCAATACGATGAATTTAATCGAAAAAATTGATTGTGATGACACCTGTCATTTTGAAATTTGGAGAAAATGAAAAATTATTTAAGCGCATTAAAATATTGTTATGAAAATGGAGACTTGGTAAAAAGTCGTGCTGGTAATGTAAAGAAAGCATTTGGTTATCAGATGCGATTTGATTTGAAAAAAGGATTTCCTGCAGTAACAACAAAAAAATTAGCATGGAAAGCAATGGTCTCTGAATTATTATGGTTTTTAGAAGGATCAAATGATGAAAGAAGACTTGCTGAAATACTTTATGAAGATGATAGAAAAAATTTAGAAGATAAAAAAACTATTTGGACTCAAAATGCTAACGCTGACTATTGGAAAGAAAAATCGAAATTTTCTGGTGATGTAGGAAAAATATATGGAGTTCAATGGAGAGATTTTAATGGTGTTGATCAATTAAAAAATCTAATTGAAGGTTTGAAAAAAAACCCAAATAGCAGAAGACATATTCTTACTGCATGGAATCCTGCAGAATTGCAAGTTATGTCACTTCCGCCATGCCATGCTTTTTCTCAGTTTTACGTTTCTAATAACAAGCTTAGTTGTCAATTATATCAACGTTCTTGTGATATGTTTTTAGGAGTTCCATTTAATATTGCAAGTTATAGTATTTTAATTCACATTATCGCTAGAGAATGTGGATATGAAGTTGGAGAATTTGTTCACACTTTGGGAGACTTTCATATTTATGAAGAGCATTTTGAGCAAGTAAAAATACAATTAACTAGAGAGCCAAAAAAACTACCAACGTTAAAATTTAATAAAAAAAATATCAATGAATATAAGACGTCAGATTTTGAATTAATAGATTATGATCATCACCCAAAAATTGTGGCACCGATGAATGTCTAATTGAAGTTAAAATATTGATTTAGCTATTTCCAAATATTTTTTTGCAATATCGCCGTCAGGTTTGTCAATACAAGCTGGCCTGCCTTCATCAGATTGAATCCTTAACTCTTTATCTATTGGAAGAGATCCAAGAAATGGAATTTGAAATTTTTCTGCTTCTTTTTTTGCTCCTTCATGGGAGAAAATATAATGTTTTTCATTACAGTTATCACAAATAAAGTAACTCATATTTTCAACTAAACCAATTACTGGAACATTAACTCTTTTAAACATATTAATTCCTTTGCGCGCATCATTTAGCGCAACGTCTTGTGGGGTAGATACAATTATAGATCCAGAAAGCTTAGAACTTTGAGCTAGTGTTAATTGTGCATCACCCGTACCTGGAGGAAGATCAATTATAAGATAGTCTAACTGGCCCCACTCGACACCGTTAAACATTTGCTCCAACGCTTTCATGACCATTGGGCCTCTCCAAATTGTTGGAGTATCTACACTTACAAGAAAGCCAATTGACATACATTTAATGCCATAACTTTCTAGAGGGATTAATTTTTTATTTTGACTAGCCTCTGGTCTTCCAGAGATTCCCATCATTCTTGGAACGCTTGGTCCATAGATATCAGCATCTAATATGCCAACTTTTTTTCCTAATTGACTCATTGCAACAGCTAGATTGACGGCAAAAGTAGATTTACCAACGCCTCCTTTTCCGCTTGCAACAGCAATAATATCTTTGGCATCTATCTGAAATCGACTTTCACTATTTTCCGAATTGCTTACCTGATTTTCTGAAGTAAGGGCAACATTTACTGATAAAACTCCATCTAACTTGTCTAAACCTTCCTTAAAAATGCTTGCTAATTTTTCATATTTATCGATGTGCTGTTTAGTAACA
>JAQBWI010000090.1 GCA_027625355.1 Pseudomonadota bacterium | reverse complement strand
CCACCTGCTGAATCAATCATAAAACCTCATATTGTTAATTATTGAATTATATCATGTTATATTTGATTCTCCAATAGGATATTGGTTGAGTCTGACATTTGCGCAAAGGTAATTAAATCGGAATTCAAAATACCAGACTCAAATACACCTTAAAAGAATTTAATTACAAATCCATCTATTTACTTTAATGCTTAAAAAATAGAGAAATATTTATAATTATAAGGTAGAATCGTTAATAGAATGATTAAGATTTATTATAGTCACACTCCCTTTTGGAGGGCAGAAGTATTAAGAGTTTCCCTTTTCATAAAAGACATACCTTTTGAAGATATAAGAGTATCTAGAGAAGAGTTTGTTCATTTAATCAAAACTGGCATTTTACCAAACGGAAAAAGAGTTCCTTTCCATCAATTACCAGTCATAGAAATAGATGGTGAAATAATTGGTCAAACAGGAGCGATTGCAAGATATTGTGGTAAAATTTCCAATCTCTATTCTGATGACATCTTGCAAGCAGCAAAAATTGATCAGGTAATTGATGCAGCAACAGATATAACTAATTTAGTAAGTCCCACTATTAGAGAAAAAGATCAAAATAAAAAAATGGAAGATAGAAAAGTATTGGTAAACAAGCTGTTACCGAGATGGTTTAGATATTTAGAAAATTTACTTTCAGAAGATAATTCTACGTGGTTTGTAGAAAAAATGAGTATTGCTGATATTGCTATTTGGCGACTACTTGGCTGGTTAACATCAGGCATCATTGATGGCATCCCTACTTCTGTTGTAGATGATTTTCCAAAGTTAAAAAATGTTCATCATCAAGTTCATAGTCACCTAAAAGTTCAAGAATGGATGATGAAAACTTACGGTAAAGAAATTTAACAATGACTGCACTTAGTATTAACGTAAATAAATTTGCTTTACTACGCAATGCGAGAGGCGCTGATATGCCAAACCTCGTCGACATAAGTAAAAAATGTATTGAATACGGTGCAGATGGCATTACTGTCCATCCTCGGCCAGATGAGAGGCATGTCAAATTTTCTGATTTACAAGAATTAAAAGATCTAACTAGTAATTATGATAAAATAGAATTTAATATTGAAGGTTACCCTTCAGATGATTTCATAAAAAGAGTAATTAATGTATCTCCTGATCAAGTTACTCTTGTTCCAGATCCACCAGAAGCATTAACATCATCTTTTGGGTGGAACTGTGAAGAAAATAAAAACTTTCTGAGAGATATCATAAAAAAATTTAGAGATAATGACATACGAGTTTCTATTTTTATTAATCCATCCTCTGAAACACTATCAAATCTGGATACTATAAAACCAGATAGAGTGGAATTGTATACTTATGATTATGCCAGGCATTATAATCAAGACAAAAACTCAGCAATAAAACCGTATCTTGAAGTAACAAGCTATTTAAAAAATGAATTTCCATATATTTCACTAAACGCTGGACATGATTTAAATTTAGATAATTTAGATTACATTTTAGAAAATATTGCTGCGATTAAAGAAGTATCAATTGGACATGCTTTGGTATGTGATAGTATTGATTTTGGACTTAAACAAACAATTGAAAAATATAAAAAAATAACACAACAGAAAAATGATTAATTGGTTTTGGATCCAATTTGCTTCAATATGTATTGTTGGAGCAATGTCTCCTGGACCTTCAATGGCACTAATTATTAGAAACTCAATAAAATATGGGAGAGTCTCAGGCCTTCTGAGCTCTATTGGTCATGCAATTGGTATTGGGATTTATGCTGCAATCTCTGTTGTGGGTTTGCAATTAATACTCATAAATAATATTTTTTTATTTAATACGATTCAGTTTTGCGGCAGTGTTTTTTTATTAATTTTAGGAATCTTATTTTTGAAAAATTCAGCAGAAAAATTATCAGTAGATGATGAGCAAAAAAAATTAAATTCATTTGCTCAGGGGTTTGCTATCAGTATACTTAATCCTAAAATTCTTATTTGGTTTGCCGCCATTTTTTCACAATTTATAGATGTCTCATCAACAAGTATGACAAAATTTATTATGGTTTTTTTGGCATCATTCATAGATGGAGTTTGGTATGTTATAGTAACTACTACTGTTACAGGATTTGGTTTAAAACACTTCTTAGAGAGTAATACTAAAACAATTCAGAATTTATCAGGTATAGTTTTAATTTTTATTTCACTAATTATTTTATACAAAACGTTAAGCCCATACCTCTTCTAAAACACGTAATATATTTTTACCCATAACTTTTTCAATTTCTTCAGAAGAGTAACCTCTTTTCTCTAATTCTTGCACAATAAGCATATGATCCATGCAATCATTCCAACCTTTTGGCAAGCAATCAAGTCCATCATAATCACTTCCTACTCCAACATAGTCAATACCAATCATTTTCACAATATAGTCAATGTGATCGACAAAAACATCCATCTCAGGACAAACAGAAGATAATTCTTTTTGCAAAAAATGTTGTTTCACAATCCATTTGCCTGCTGTCGTTTCTTGTTTGTTTGCAAGTTCATTAAGATGTTGTTTAAAAGCAGTTCTTACCTTTTGTTCTCTGTTCTTAAATGTTGGATCAATAAAAAAAGGATAAGGATTTAGGCCAATAAAACCATTGGTTTTTTTTATCGCTACAATTTGATCATCTTTGAGATTTCTAAAATGTGGGCATAATTTGTAGACACTAGAGTGAGATGCAATGATTGGTTTTTTGGTGATAGCAATTGTATCCCAAAAACTTTTTTCTCCAATATGAGACATATCTACTAATACTCTGTTTTCTTGACAGAGATTAATTACTTCAGTACCAAATTTATTTAAACCAACTGTCTTTAAGCTAGATTGCTTATGCGTTTCTCCATAACCAGAACTTACCCAATCCAAGGATTGATTCCATGTAGGGCCAAAATAAAATAGTCCTTTATTAATAAAGTATTCTAAATTCTCTATTTTATTTTCTAGAGCTTCACCTCCTTCCATTGCAACAGGAAGAGATAATTGATTATTTTGTTTAGCTGTTTTTATGTCATCTAGAGTAATAGGAACTGACACTCCCTCAAGACGCTCTAATGCTTTTAATTTTTCATACATTGCGGAAGCAAATTCAAAGTAACTTGTATTGGGTTCTTTTTCAGAAGCCCAAACAATCATAACTTCTAAATCGATAGATGATAATTTCAGTCTTTCTATATCAGTGTGGCCAGAGAATGTGTTTTTAGTGACATCCTCGCCAATCATCATTCTTTGCACAAGATCATTATGCAAATCAGCTACAAACATACTTACTCTGTAATGATTTCCATTTTAATTATTTTATCAGGATCTTGAGGTGGTTCTCCTCGTGTAATGTTATCAACCAATTCCATACCTTCTAATACTTGACCCCACACAGTATATTGACCATCTAAGAAACTAGCGTCATTAAAAACAATAAAAAACTGACTGTTTGCACTACCAGGATCTTGGGCTCTAGCCATTGAAAGCGCTCCCCTACCATGATTAGCATCAGAAAATTCCGCTGGAATATTTGGGAGATTAGAGCCTCCAGTACCCGCCCTGGACATATTAAATTTATCATTTGAAGAATTTCCAAATTCCACATCGCCTGTTTGTGCCATAAAACCATCAATAACTCGGTGAAAAACTACACCATCATATTGGCCTTCACTTATTAATTGTTTTATTTGGGCCACATGTTTAGGTGCTAAATCTGGTCTTGTTTCTATTTTCACGACACCATCTTTTAATGTCATATGTATAATATCTCTTTTGTCTGCCATAACTGGTCCTCCATTAAATAAAGTTGATATTGCCAAGCATAGAAATAAAAATTTAAAAATTTTAGTCATATTTGTTCCCTTTACCTTCGCTCAAAAAGTTTTATATAGTGTCTAATGCATTTGTTTGAAGAAAATATCAAGAACTTAGGTTTAAATATTCCAGAACTTCCAAAAGCTCTGGCAAATTATGTTCCATTTAAAATAGTTGGCAACACAATGTATATATCTGGACAGGCTCCTGTTCGTAATGGTGAAATGATTTATAAGGGAAAAGTAGGATCAGATATTACTATCGAGGAGGGTATCGAAGCTGCTAAACTATGTGTAATTAATATAATTGCTGCTGTAAAAACTGGTCTTGAAGGTGATTGGGGCAAATTAGATTGTTTTGTTAAGTTAACAGGCTTTGTAAACTGTCAGGACAGCTTTACTGATCAACCTAAGATTATTAATGGAGCCTCTGATATGTTAGTTGAAATTTTTGGCGATCAAGGTCGTCATACAAGAGTTGCTGTTGGATCTAATGCTTTGCCATTAGGAATTTCAGTAGAAATAGATGCTTTAATTCAATTAAAATAAATGCTTTCACTAAAAAGTGATTATTTTTTCATAGACAGTTTAAAAAAAATCAAAAAAACGGATTGGAACGCATGTGTTGATAGCGACCATCCTTTCATTCAATATGAATTTTTATTTGCCTTAGAAAAAAGTGAAAGTGCTTGTTCTCAAACGGGATGGAAACCGTATCATTATATTGAATATAAAAACGATGAAATAATTGCTCTTTGTCCACTTTATTTAAAAAGCCATTCTTATGGAGAGTATATATTTGATCACGCATGGGCTGATGCGTATCATAGGCATGGATTAAATTACTACCCTAAACTTCAATCTGCCATACACTTCACTCCTGTTACTGGTGAAAGAATA
>JAQBWI010000089.1 GCA_027625355.1 Pseudomonadota bacterium | reverse complement strand
CGAGTATCAAATTTACGAGAGTAAAGTTTACCAAGCGGATGTAATATTACTAATTGTTTCAGTATTAAGTGATGATGAGTTAAAAAAATTTTTAAAAATTGCTAATGAATTAAATTTAGATTGCATTATTGAAACGCATGATGAAAATGAAATAAAAAGAGCCTTAAAATTAGATTACCCTATTTTAGGTATAAACAATAGAAATTTAAAAAATCTTAAAACCGATCTTAATAATTCTGTAAGTTTATTTACAAGTATAAGTAAAGATTATACTGTTATAGCTGAAAGCGGTATTAAAACAGCAGAGGATATAAGTATGTATAACGATCTTGGAATTTTTAATTTTCTTATTGGTGAGTCAATTTTAAGATCAAAAGATTATGCAACTTTTATAAAAAAGTTAATAAACAATGGTTAGTCACTTAGATAAAAACAACTCCCCCACCATGGTAGATGTTGGAGATAAAAATATTACTCAAAGAATTGCCGAAGCTGAAGGAGAAGTCATATTTGATAAAAATAGTTTTAAAAAAATTGAAAGCTTAAAGTCAAAAAAAGGCAGTATTAAAAATATAGCTATTCTAGCAGGAATTATGGGGGCGAAAGAAACGTCTAAATTAATACCTCTTTGCCATAACATTCCTATTGATGCTATTAATGTTGAAATAGTCAAAAATATAAAAAAATACTCAATGAAAGTTAAGGCGATAGTTAAAACTAGCTCAAAAACTGGCGTAGAAATGGAAGCATTGACTGCTGTAACTATAAGTTGTTTGACCATTTATGATATGTGTAAATATTTAAATAAATCTATAAAAATAGCTAATATAAAGCTAATTTCTAAAAAAGGCGGTAAATCTGGTATTTTTAAGTCTTAAATTTCAATAAAATAATTATTGTAATCTTTCAAAAGAGAACATATATAGAACATATGTTAACTAAAAAACAAAAAAAACTATTCGTTTATCTTAGAGATTATATATCATCAAACGATATCTCTCCATCTTTTGAGGAAATGAAGAATGCGGTTAATTTAAAATCCAAATCAGGAATTCACAGATTGATTACTAGTTTAGAACAAAGGGGTTATATTAAGCGCTTAAAACACAAAGCAAGAGCAATGGAGATAACAAAAGAACTTCAAAATAATAGTTCAATTGTTACCTCTTCGGAAAATAGCTTTTTAAATATACCATTGGTTGGTTCAATAGCCGCAGGTGAGGCGATTGAAGCTATAAATTCATCTGACTCCATGATTTCAGTTCCTAAATCACTAGTCTCAAAACATTCCACATATTTTGGCTTAAAAGTCAAAGGTCTATCAATGATAGATGAAGGTATTTTTGATGGAGATATAGCTATTATAAAAAAGACTACATCTGCTGAAAATGGCAAAATCGCAGCAGTGTTAACTCTAGATAATGAAATAACTCTTAAAAAAATTAAAATGACTAATCAAAAAATTTATCTAATTCCTGCAAACAAAGCATACGACATTAAAGAACACAACATTGGGGAAGTACAAATTCAAGGTACTTTATCTGGCATTATAAGAAAATATAATTAATAGTCTTTTTACAAATGACTAAAATGATTACTAGATTTGCCCCCTCTCCTACAGGAAATCTACACATTGGGAGCGCAAGAACAGCACTTATAAATTTTATATGCAAATCCAAACATGAAGACTCAAAATTATACTTAAGAATTGAAGATACAGATAGAGAAAGATCAAAAGAAGAATTTCAAAATAATATTCTAAGCGGCCTTCAATGGCTTGGTATTGATTGGGATAATGAGCCACAAATTCAATCTCAAAATATTAATAGACATCTAGAAATAGCTAATAAACTTTTAGATAACGATAAGGCATTTAAATGCATATGTAGTGAAGAAGACCTTAACGAAAGAAGAAGAAAAATAAACTCAGGTGTTATTACTTCCAAAAAAATATGTACTTCATGTGCCAAAAATACTAAAGTTCAAAGTCTTGAAAAAGATTATGTTATAAGAATAAAGATACCTATCGAGAACAAAGAAATATTAAAAGATGTTGTTCAAGGTACTGTTGAAGTTAATAAATCTGAAATAGACGACTATGTTCTTGTTCGTAGAGATGGTACGCCAACTTACATGTTATCTGTTGTTGTTGATGACCATGATCTTGGAGTCAATTTTATTATTCGAGGTGCTGATCATTTAAATAATTATTTTAGGCAAAAATTTATTTATGAATATATGAACTGGAAGATTCCATCTTATGCACATATTCCGCTTATACACGGAGAGGATGGATCAAAACTATCAAAGAGGCACGGTGCAGTTAATTTAATAGATTTAAAAAAACAAGGTTATTTACCAGAAGCTATAATAAATAATTTAATTTTACTTGGCTGGTCTCCTAAAAAAAATGATGATGAATTAATTCAACTAACAAATATTATAACATTATTTAATATTAAAGATTTATCTAAATCAGCAAGTATTTTTAGTTACAAAAAACTTGATTACTTTAATAATTATTATTTGAGACAAGAACAAAATTTAGAATTGTTCATTAATTATTGTAAATCAAATTTAGACCTAAAAAAATACATAGAAAAAGATGAAAAAAAATTAATTAGGATTTTTAATATCTATAAAAAAGACATTTCTAAATATCAGGAAATGGTAAATATTTCAGAAATATATTTTAACTCAAATTTTGATGTATTAAAAAATGAGATTTTTGATCAAGAATTTAATAATTGTTTTAAAAATTTTTTAGACTTAATTAATAGTATTAAAAATTGGGAGTATGATATTATTAATTCAGAAATTAAAGGTTTTTTAAAAAAAAATAACTTAAAATTTCCTATTCTTGGTAAGCCAATAAGATTTTTACTTACTAATAATTATAATGGACCTTCTATTACGGATATATTTGTGATATTAGGCAAAGAACAATCAATAAAAAGATTAAATAAATATAAAGTATAAAATGGCAGATTACGAAGATAATAAACAGAAAAACTCTTTCACATTATTTAATAATGAAACAGGAAAATCATATGATCTTCCAGTTATTAAGGGAACAGATGGTCCAGACGTTTTAGATATTAGAAAATTATATCAAGAAACAGGAATGTTTACATATGATCCTGGCTTTACATCAACAGCCTCATGTGACTCATCTATTACGTATATTGATGGTAATGAAGGCATCTTGAGACATAGAGGTTATGACATACATGAGCTAGCAAGTAAGAGTGAATTTTTAGAAGTTTGTTATTTACTTTTACATGGAGACCTGCCTTCTCCAGAAGATAAACAAAAATTCAAAGATGTAATCACTAACCATACAATGATTCATGAGCAACTTGTTCACCTTTACAGAGGTTTTAGAAGAGATGCGCACCCTATGGCAATAATGGTTGGTGTTGTTGGAGCTTTATCAGCCTTTTATCATGATAGTACTGATTTCTCGGATGTAAATCAAAGAATGATAGCTTGTCATAGATTGATTGCAAAAATGCCCACCATTGGAGCAATGGCTTATAAATATTCCATTGGACAACCATTTGTATATCCAAAAAATGATTTGTCTTATGCAGAAAATTTTTTATATATGACTTTCTCAGTTCCTACGGCAGAATTTAAAATTAGTCCAAAAATTGTTAAAGCAATGGACAGATTCTTTATTCTACATGCAGACCATGAACAAAATGCATCTACATCAACTGTAAGGTTAGCAGGATCATCTGGAGCCAACCCATTTGCTTGTATAGCGTCAGGAATTGCATCACTTTGGGGTCCTGCTCACGGTGGAGCAAATGAAGCTGTAATTAAGATGTTAGAAGAAATTGGTGATGTTAAGAATATTCCAGAATATATAAAAAAAGCAAAAAATAAAAATGATCCTTTTAGACTGATGGGCTTTGGTCATAGAGTTTATAAAAATTATGATCCAAGAGCTACAGTAATGAAAGAGAGCGCGCATGAAGTTTTAGAGGAATTAAATAAACATGACGATCCCCTGTTAAAAGTAGCTCTGGAACTAGAAAGAATTGCTCTTGAAGACGAGTATTTCATTCAAAAAAAATTATTTCCAAATGTAGATTTCTATTCAGGTTTTATTTTAAAGGCTTTAGGTTTTCCGACTAGTATGTTTACAGTATTGTTTGCTATAGGAAGAACGGTTGGCTGGATTTCACAATGGAAAGAGATGATAGAAGATCCTATAAATAAAATAGGTAGGCCAAGACAGTTATATCTGGGCAAGACGGCAAGGGAATATCAACAAGAATCTACTAGAGAAAAAAAATCAATATTTAATTGGTTGTGGAAATAATTTCAGTAATTCTTTTTTCACAAACATCATAAGGATTAGTTTTACTTTGTATTTCCGGTAAAAATTTTTGAATTTTTAAAATTTGATTATCTCTAAAATTTTGATCATTAAGTAAAATATCAAAGGCTTCTAATAAATTTTTTTTATTTAAATTTCTGTTAACTACTTCTTTTATGATCATTTTATTACTTAAGATATTAAGTATATTAGCAAATCTTATACTTACTAAGAAAGAGAATATAAAGTAAGTTATAAAATTTAGTTTATAGAAAACTATTTGAGGTATCAATCTTTTAGAAATTTCTAAAGAAGCAGTACCTGAACAGGTCACACTAATAAAAACATTTTTGTATAATTCCTCATTTTTTTCATTATTAGTAGAAATAATAGTTTTTATTTTCCAATCTTTTGTAAGATGAGTTAATTTATCAAATAAATGCGGTAATGTAGGAATAAA
>JAQBWI010000088.1 GCA_027625355.1 Pseudomonadota bacterium | reverse complement strand
ATATACATTAATAATATTATGAAAAAATCAATTTTTATAGCTACTTTTATACTGCTTGTAGTAGTTGGGTGGATAGGCTCAGGCCAATTTACGAATGTAAACGCTCAAGATGACACAACCTCAAATTCAGATACAAATACTGAATCAGTTGAAAAAATTATTATTGAAGATAGTGGTAATAAAGTTGAAATAAAAGAATTCAATTTTAATCAAATAGATCAATCAATTGAACTTCAAGGTCAAACAACTCATAATAAAAAAATTGACGTTAAATCTGAAACAACTGGTAACATTACAAATATTTCTTTTAAAAGAGGTGATAAAGTTTCTAAAGGTGAT
The DNA here is from genome assembly GCA_027625355.1 of Pseudomonadota bacterium. GTDB lineage: Bacteria > Pseudomonadota > Alphaproteobacteria > HIMB59 > CACPNW01. The sequence continues at coordinate 4,460 of JAQBWI010000088.1, read as the reverse complement.
GATTTAATTGAAATATCTATAGAAAATAGAAAAGAATTATTAAATAGTGCAAAAAAAGATCTAGAGAGACTCAACAAAGAATTAGAATTAAATGAAAAAAATAAAACTAATAGATTATCTCAAAACAAAGAATTAATTAAACTTTATGAAATCGAATTTGCTTCTGCAAAACAACTTATCGATAAAGGCTTAAGCTCAAAATCAAAATTAAGCTTAGCATCTTTCAACTTAGCAAATGCAAGATCTGATCAAGAAGATATTTTAATTACGTTTGAATCTCAGCAATCCAGTATTGGAGCTCAGATAGCCAATGTAAAATCTCAACTAAAAAATATTGAATTAGATATAAATAATACTTTGATAAGCGCACCTTTTTCAGGAATTATCTCTGATAAAATGATTGAGGAAAGTGAATACATTACACCTGGTAACGTTATGTTTACGATTATTGATTTAAACCCTATTAAAATTCAGGGGTATTTGTCAGAGTTCGATGTAAATAAAGTTAGTTTAGGGACTAAGGCAGTCATTGAAAATACGAATGGTTTAAAAAAGAACGGTGTTATCTCTTTCATTTCACCATCGGCTGAAACAAGTACAAGAACTTTTGAAATTACAATTGAAGCCGATAATGCTGACCTATCTTTTAAAAGTGGTATTACAACAAAAATAACAATCGCTGGATCTGAATTAAAAGCACATAAAATACCTCCCTCAATCTTAACTCTCCAAGATGATGGTACTGTAGGGGTAAAAGCAGTTAATGAAGACAATATTGTAATTTTTTATCCAACTACCTCAGTTAAAGACACTATAGATGGTATTTGGGTTTCAGGCCTTCCTGATAAAGTTAACCTAATTGTTACCGGCCAAGAATACGTTGCAATTGGTGAATCTGTATCTAATTAATTTATATGAACATAATAGATTTTGCCCTCTCTAAAGCTAGGGTATTTGTAGGAATATTAGTATTTATTATAGTCTCAGGCGCAGCAACTTACATAACTATTCCTAAGGAATCTACACCTGATGTTAATATTCCAATAATATATGTTTCACTTAGTCAAACAGGTATATCTGCAGAAGACTCTGAGAGATTATTAGTAAAACCAATTGAAGATGAAGTAAAAGGTGTTGAAGGCATAAAAGAAGTAAGGTCTACAGCTTACTCTGGAGGTGGTAATGTACTATTAGAGTTTGATGCAGGTTTTAATGCTGATCAAGCAATGCTTGATGTAAGAGATAAAGTTGATCGTGCAAAAGGTGACTTACCAGATGAAGCGAATGAACCTACTGTTAGCGAAGTAAATATTAGTACATTTCCAATATTACTTATCTCACTTGTTGGAGATTTACCAGACAGAACCTTACAAGATCTTGCTATAGAATTGCAGGATGATATTGAAACTATTGGAAGTGTTTTGGAAGCAAGAATTGGCGGTAAAAGAAATGAGCAAGTTGATATACTAATAGATAAAACAGCATTAGAAAGTTACGACATAGATCTTCAAATTTTAATTAATACTGTCAGAGAAAATAACATGATGGTTTCAGCTGGTGGACAGGATACTGGAGATGGAAGTTTCAATATTAAAGTTCCGGGACTATTTGAAAATATAGAAGATGTGCTTAATACACCTATTAAAACATTTGGAGACTCAGTTATAACCTTTAGAGATATTGCTTCTATCAAAAGGACATTTGAGGATAGACAAACGTATGCAAATGTAAATGGGTCCAATTCTGTTACTATTGAAGTATCTAAAAGGATTGGTGAAAATATTATTGAAACTATTGATCAAGTAAAAGAAGTAGTTTCAGCATCATCAGCTAATTTTCCGTCTTCAATTAAAATTTTATATAGCCAAGACCAATCTAAAGGCATTAAAACAATGTTAAATAGTCTTCAAAACAATGTTATCGCAGCAATAATATTAGTATTAATAATCATTCTTGGTGCGCTTGGTGTTAGATCTGGTCTTTTAGTTGGCTTGTCAATTCCAGGGTCTTTTTTATCTGGCTTACTAGCTCTATCAATTATGGGTTTTACAATTAATATAGTTGTACTTTTTGCTTTGATTTTATCAGTTGGTCTTCTTGTTGATGGTGCAATTGTTGTAGTAGAATATGCTGATAGAAAACTTAAAGAAGGCTTTACAGTTGTTCAAGCATATGCAGAAGCATCTAACAAAATGGCACTTCCAATAATCTCTTCAACAGCAACAACCCTGGCAGCTTTCCTTCCTCTTATTTTTTGGCCCGGACTGGCTGGAGAGTTCATGAAGTATTTACCAATTACATTAATATGTGTTTTAACTTCTTCATTATTTATGGCATTACTTTTTGTTCCTGTACTCGGGACAGTGTTAAATAACTTAGCAAGAATATTCCTTCAATTAATTATACCTCTAGTTTCTGCTCTAATAATATTTAATTTAATTTCTTATGGCTCAGGATTTAATACAATTAGTTATTTATCCATTCCATTAACTGTAATTAAATTTGTTCTTCCAATATTAATATTCGTTTTTGTATTTTCAAAAATTATACCAAGGATATACAAATTCACTGAGAATAAAACAGTAAGTACAGAAGAAATTTCAGAGTCAGCAAAAATTTTATCTTCAGAGTCAAATATTTCTATTGCCAATATAAAAGGTTTTATTGGAGTTTATGTAAAAGTAATAAGCTTCCTTTTAAATCATCCTGCAAAAGTAATAATTTCTGCAATTATAGTACTAATTGCAGTTAACTTTTCTTATACTAGAATTGGATCAGGTGTAGAATTCTTCCCAAGTGTAGAGCCTGATTTAGCAAAAATAGTTGTTTTTGCTAGAGGGAATTTGTCAGTTGAAGAAAAAAGAGATTATGTGGGAAGAGTAGAAAATATAATATTACAGATACAAAATAGAAATAATGAATTTAAGAGTATTTATTCTTTAAGTGGAAATGTTTCAGAGCAATCAGAGTCATCTGAAGATTTTATAGGTTCAATTAGCTTAGAATACAATGATTGGAATAAAAGAAGACCTTCACTAGTAATACTAGATGAGATACTTAATGCTACAAAATCAATTAAAGGAATTAAAGTTGAAACAAGAGAACAGGAAGGTGGGCCATCTGCAGGTAAACCAGTTAATATTAAGCTGACAAGCGGTAATAAAAATTTACTCTTATTTGAATCAGCAAAATTAAAAAAATTTATAGATAACTATCCTGATCTCATGAACATTGAAGACAATTTACCAGCGCCAGGAATTGAGTGGGAGATAAAAGTCGATAGAAAACAAGCTTCTAAATTTGGTGTTAATATTAGCTCAATCGGAAATGTGATAAAACTTGCAACAAACGGTTTAAAATTAGGTGAATACAGACCTGAAGATTCAAATGACAGTATACCAATGTATTTAAGATATCCTAACGAGGGAAGAACACTAGATGCAATCAATAACTTAAGAATATCGACTCAAAATGGGCTTGTTCCAATTTCTAATTTTGTTGATATAAAAGCAGCGAACACAACAGGTAATATAATAAGAGTTGATTCTAAAAACGCAATTAATATCCAAGCCGATGTAAAGCCTGGCGTTTTTGCTGATTTTAAGGTCAGGGAATTAGAATATGTGCTTGGTATTACAGATGAACCTCCTTTCATTAGAGGAAAGTTAATTACTGATTTACCAAGATATAAATTAGATGGTAATGTAAGAGCTGAGTTAATTGGTGAAAACCAAGACCAGCAAGAAGCGCAATCCTTTTTAACAAAAGCATTTAGTGTTGCTCTATTTATGATGTTAATGATTTTGCTTTTGCAATTTAATAGTTTTTACAGTGGATTACTGATTCTTTTTGCCGTCGTTATGTCAACTGCAGGTGTATTAATAGGTTTAATGATAACTGGGCAGGCTTTTGGAATAGTTATGACTGGTGTAGGAGTGATAGCTTTAGCTGGTATTGTTGTTAATAATAATATTATCTTGATTGATACATTTGATTTTTTAAAAACTAAAACAGATAGCGTAAAAGAAGCTATTGTTAAAACAGGAGCACAAAGATTAAGACCAGTGTTACTTACCACAACCACAACTGTACTAGGTTTACTCCCAATGGTAACAATGACTAATATTGATTTTGTTACAAGGGAAGTAACAAGAGGTTCTCCAGACACACAATGGTGGGTTCAATTATCTACTGCGATTGTTTTTGGATTAATATTTGCTACAATTCTAACACTAATTGTTACTCCATCAGCTTTAATGCTAAAAGAAAACGTTGTTAATTGGTACAGAAATAAAACTAAATCTTAATTATAAGCTATATTATTCATCTTAATAATATTGAAGACAGGTATAATATTATTATAAATATTGTATATCTCCAATAAAAATTATTATGAAAATTAAATCTCTTACTATCTTCTGTTCAGCATCTAATAAAATAGATAAAAAAATTTTTAAAAT
>JAQBWI010000087.1 GCA_027625355.1 Pseudomonadota bacterium | reverse complement strand
AAAATTATATTTGATAATTCTGATCATTCTAAATACTTATTTGAAAATATTAAAAATAAAAGATTTATATCTCTTCAGCCTAAAAACATAGAGAATTTAATTTTAGAAATATCAAAAACAAATTTTGGTATTTTTGTAGATTCAGGCCCTCTTCATATAGCAAAATGCTATAGTAAAAACGGTATCCTTGTTGAAACAAGTGTTTCTAGTAAAATACTTTTATCCAATTCAAAAAAGTTATTGTCTGCTGAAAATAAATATAGATCCAATTATTGTAATGGCCCATGCGGATTGGTAAATGTATTTGCTTATGCAAGTAAAGTCGGGTGTTATGAAACACATAAATTAAATTTCAAAGATATTGTTTCTTTAAAAAATAAAAAAAATCTTCAAAGATGGAATAAAAAAGAAATTAACCCACATTTAATTTCAAATCCAGTTGGATGTATAAAACAAATTGATGTAAAAAATATTATAGAGTTAATAAGATACAAAATTAAGCAGAGTTAATGAGAGGTTCATTAGAAACAATAGTAGGAGCAATGTTTGCTGGTAAAACTAGTGAGCTTCTTAAAAGAATTCTTTGGGCAAAACATCAAAATAAACAAATTGTTGTTATTAAACCAAGCCTTGATAATCGTTATTCTGAATCTAAAATCATTACTCATAATGATTTAAGTCATGAGTGTTTTGCAATGCAAAATTGGAGTGATGTTAATAAAGAATATATTTTTAAAAAAGAAAACTTTGATATGGTGTTTTTAGATGAAATTCAATTTCTTAATACTGTTGAAACTCTTGATAATATTGAGTCAATCTTAAATGAGGGTATAGATGTTGTTTGTGCTGGTTTAGATCAAGACTCAAGAGGAAAGCCCTGGGAAACATCTTCAATGATATTAGGTCTTTCTGATAAGATCTTAAAAATTTATGGTTTTTGTAATGTTTGCGGCATGGAGGCAACAAAAACCTATAGAAAAGAAGAAGGTGGTGGAAGAACTAAGGTTGGGGCAGCCAATATTTACGAGCCTAGGTGTTTAAAGCACTGGACAGCTCGTTAGTTTATTTATTTAGTCTATTGCTTACTAGATTATCAACAACACCAGGGTCAGCCAAAGTACTTGTGTCTCCAAGTTGATCATGTTCATTTGCAGCAATTTTTCTAAGAATTCGTCTCATAATTTTTCCTGATCTTGTTTTAGGCAGTCCTGCTGTAAAATGAATCAAGTCGGGAGTTGCAATAGGGCCAATTTTTTTTCGGACAACTTGTTTTAATTCATCTTTAAGGTCTTCAGAGTATTCCTCACCTACTTTAAGCGAAACATAACAATAAAGTCCATTACCCTTAATGTCATGAGGGTATCCAACGACTGCAGCTTCTGAAACTTTTGAATGACTTACAAAAGCACTCTCAATCTCTGCAGTTCCTAAATTATGACCAGAGACTATTATAACATCATCAACTCTGCCTGTTATCCAATAATAACCATCTGAATCTCTTCTACATCCATCTCCAGTAAAATATTTTCCATCAAATTGAGAAAAATAAGTATCTATAAATCTTTGATGATCACCGTAAACAGTTCTCATCTGACCTGGCCATGACCTATTTATACACAACATTCCTTCACATTCTCCTTCTAGAGTATCACCCTCTTTATTAACAATAACAGGCTCAATGCCGTAAAAAGGTTTTGAAGCAGAACCAGGTTTGAGTTCGATAGCACCTGTTTGAGGTGAGATTAAAATACCACCAGTCTCTGTTTGCCACCAAGTATCAACAATTGGTGACTGAGAATTACCCACAACTTCGTAATACCATTTCCATGCCTCTGGATTTATTGGCTCACCAACAGTTCCTAGTAATTTTAGAGAAGATCTTTTTGTTTTTTTCACATAGTCATCACCCTCTCTCATAAGAGCTCTAATCGCAGTAGGTGCAGTATAAAAAATATTTACTTGATGTTTATCTATTATTTGCCAAAATCTTGAAAAGTCAGGATAGTTTGGAACACCTTCAAACATTAATGTTGTAGCACCATTGCTTAGTGGACCATAAATAATATAACTATGACCAGTCACCCAACCTATATCAGCTGTACACCAATAAATATCATTTTTTTTGTAATTGAAAATATATTCATGTGTCATTGATGCATAAACTAAATAACCCCCTGAAGTATGAAGAACACCTTTTGGTTTTCCTGTGGATCCTGAGGTGTAAAGAATAAACAAAGGGTCTTCTGCTGACATTACTTCTGGTTTACAAATCTCTTCAACATTCTTTACAAGATCATTATAAGAAACATCGCGACCCTCAACTAAATTAATTTCTCCACCAGTTCTTTTAACTACAAGACATTTTTTTACATCAGGACAACTCTCTAAGGCTGTGTCAGTAATGTTTTTTAAAGGAATGTTTTTTCCACCCCGAACACCTTCATCTGCTGTTATCACAAATTCAGATTTACAGTCTAATATTCTTCCTGATATTGATTCTGCAGAAAAACCTCCAAAAATTATAGAATGAACTGCTCCAATTCGTGCACATGCAAGCATCATATAAGCAAGCTCGGGGATCATTGTTAAGTATATTGTTACTCTGTCACCTTTTTTGACACCAATTTTTTTAAGCACATTTGCTGCTTTAGAAACATTTATTAATAATTCTTGATAAGTTATTTTTTTGACATCACCTGGGTCGTCACCTTCCCAGATTATTGCTATGCCATTAGGATTGATTTTTGCATGTCGATCAATACAATTATATGATACATTAAGAGATCCGTCATAATACCACTTAATACCAACCTCGTTTTTTGAATATTTTACGTCTTTAATTTTAGTATAATTTTTTACCCAATCTAATCTCTTACCTTCTTCTCTCCAAAAACTATCATTATCTTCTAAAGAGTTTTTGTATTTTGTTTCATAAGTTTTAGTATCAACCTTTGCATGTTTTATCCAACTCTCTTTTATTTCCATAGATAAAGAGACTAATTCTAAAGTTAACAAATTTCAATCTTTAATTTAATATATTTAATGAAATTTGTTTAATTTTATTTTTCTGAAATTTTTATAATTGTCTCCCACTCAATTTTAGTAAGAGGCATTACTGATAATCTAGATTGTTTGATTAAAGCCATATTAGATAGTTTTGGATTAGATTTAATTTCCTCAAGTGAAACAGTTTTTTTAAGCTTTTTTTTTGTTTTCACATCTGTAACGACAAACTTACCAGTTTTATCTGTAGGATCTGGATAATGCTCTTTAACTACCTCAACAATTCCAATTATTGATTTTTCAGAAACTGAATGATAAAAAAAACAAAGATCTTTTTTTTTCATACTCATTAAATTATTTCTTGCTTGATAGTTTCTTACTCCATCCCACATTTCTACACCTGCTTTAACTTGGTCTTCCCAAGACCAGGTTGATGGTTCAGATTTTAATAACCAATAATTAACTTTCATAACTCACTTTAAATTTTTTTAATTCTTAAGTCAAAATTTCTATTCTTTAACAGTCAGTCTGGGGTTAGGTTTAAAATTAAGATCATGATTGTTTCTATGTTTTAAAATAGTTGCCCAAGCAATCATTGCAGCATTATCATTCATCATGTATTTAGGAGGATAAATAAATTTAATATTTTTTTCTTCTTCTATATTTTTAAAACATTTCTTTAGGTAGTCATTATTTGCTACACCACCAACAACTGATACTGATAAACCTTCATTATTATTTTTATATAATTCTGCAATTAACCTATTTAATTTTAAGGTAAGAATATCGCCCACACATTTTTGAAAAGATGCCGACATGTCTTTAATGAAGTTGTGATCAATAATATTTTTTTTTGCAATTAGGTTGACTGAAGTTTTAAGTCCTGAAAATGAAAAGTTTGAGCTATCATCATTAATTAGAGGTTTGGGTAATTTAAAAGAATTCTCATTCCCTTGTATTGCTTTTTTTTCAATTTCTGGACCACCTGGATAGGAAAGGCCTAATATTTTAGCTACTTTATCAAATGCCTCACCAATTGCATCATCTATTGTTTCGCCAATTAAAGTTATATCATTATTGTTTTTTAAAAAGTATATTTGTGTGTGCCCGCCGGTAATAAGAAGACATAAGTGTGGAAATTTAATTTCATTATTAAAAAAACTAGATAAAATATGGGCTTCTAAATGATTAATAGGAATAAATGGTTTACTATTTCCAATTGACAGTGATTTTGTAAAAGTCGATCCTATTAATAGACCTCCAATCAGTCCTGGCCCACAGGTAGCAGAAAATAACTTAATATCATTTAGTTTTATACCAGATTCTTTAAGTGCTTCTTTTGTAATTTGCTGAAGTATTTCAAGATGAGCTCTGGAAGCTAATTCTGGCACTACACCCCCATGTTTATTGTGCACTGTTTGTGAATTTACAATATGAGATAAAATAGTTTTATCTTCTTTCATTATGCAAACCGATGTTTCATCACATGAGGTTTCAGTAGAGAATACAAGCATATTTTTTTGGTATATTAATTTCTTCTGTTAAACAACTGAACAATAATGATAAAAAGTCTAAATGAAAAAAATTCTTGATTATCTATATATTTTTACAAAATTAAGCACATCTTTTATATTATTAAGTATACTAATAATTTTTGGATATTTTTTTTATATAAGTTTTCAAAATCAAGAAATAGCTAATAATGACCAATCAGAGCTCATTAATAAGCTTAATCAAAATGTAGAAAACTTATCTAAACTATCTAAAAAAATTGAAATTACAGAAAATTCACTGAATCAATTAAAGCTTTCTATTCAGAATATTACAAACCCTGATCAATCTAAAGAAGTTTTATTATTAAATAAAAAA
>JAQBWI010000086.1 GCA_027625355.1 Pseudomonadota bacterium | reverse complement strand
TCTCTATCTTCAGAAATATCATCGCTCATAGCCCAACCAATGACATCAGATTTTGAAAGTTGCTTTCCTGATGAGTGCATCGTAAATTTAAAATCATCGTGTAGAATTTCATTCATTCCAGCTTCATCCTTTGCTTGAAATATTTTGTCGTATTTTTCTAATATTGACATTATTATCTCTTATTTTTATTTCCTTATATATAGGTAATTTTTTTTATAATTATTAAATATTAATAATTATTATCGCTCCTTTATATAAGGTTGACCAATAGCATTAGGGGCAATTGCCTTTCCAACAAAACCAGCAAGTAATACAACAGTCAAAATGTATGGTAGTGCTTGGATTAATTGAACGGGTATTTCGCCTATAGTAGGAATCTCAACTCCTTGTAACCTTATTTGTAAAGCGTCAGTAAAACCAAAAAGCAAACATGCAATAAGAGCAGTTTTAGGATGCCATTTTCCAAAAATCATTGCAGCTAAAGCTAAATATCCTCTTCCTGCAGACATCTCTCTAAAAAAATTAGCATTGACTGCAGTTGATAAATGGGCACCTGCAAAAGCAATTAAGATACCATTGACCGCAAGTGCTTTGTACCTCATTGCAAAAACATTAATTCCTGCAGTATCAACTGCACTTGGGTTTTCACCCACTGCTCTTAAGCGCAGTCCAAAACTAGTTTTGAAAACAATCCAGTAAACTATTGGGACAGATATGTAGGCAAAATAAACAAATATATAATGGCCGCTTAGTATATCACTATAAATTGTTCCAATAATTGGGATGTCTCTTAGATTTTCTGCAAAGGGTAAATTCACTTCAAGAAAACGTTGTTCTTGAGTTAGCGTAGGTGTTAATCCAGCTTGTCCAAACCACGCTGCTGCCAATGCAGTTGTTAGACCAATTATTAAAATGTTAATAGCAACACATGACACAACTTGGTCGCCTTTATGAGTTACAGAAGCAAAACCGTGCAACATTGATAATGACACACAAACTATTATGGCCATTAATAATCCAATCCAAGGATTACCAAAATAATATGAACAAACTGCAGCTACAAAAGCAGCCATTAACATTTTACCCTCTAAGCTAAAATCTATAACCCCAGATCTTTCTGCAAATATACCTGCCATTGCGGCAAAAACTAGCGGGGTTGATATTCTTAAAGTTGAGTTTATTAGCGAAGCTAGATCTGATACAAATTCCATTATGATCTTACCTCTCTATTGAGTCTGTTTACAAAAAAACTTTCTATTTGAGGTCTAAATAAATTTTCTAAAGCTCCACTAAATAAAATGATTAACCCTTGAACAGCTACAAACATATATCTAGTTATATTTGGCATTTCAAAAGTTACTTCAGAACCACCTTGATATAAAATTCCAAATAAAAATGCAGCAGGTAAAATACCAATAGGATGATTTCTTCCCATCAATGCAACTGCTATTCCTGTAAAACCATACCCTGCAGGAAAACCTGCTTGTATTTTATGACTAACACCAAGAATTTCATTAACACCTAAAAGGCCTGCCAACCCTCCTGATATGCACATGGCAATTATAATGTTTTTATGAGGAGAGATTCCTGCATAGATGGCAGCTTGCGTATTATGGCCAACTGCTCTCATTTCATATCCCCATCTTGTCTTCCAAATTAAAAACCAAACAAAAAATAGTGACGCGATAGCTAATAAAAAAGTAAGGTTTAAAGGAGAATATCGTATTTTTATTCCTAAAACTCCAGATAAAGCCTCAAAACTAGGTAACCAGATTTCTTCTGGAAGCTTAACAGTATGGGGCGCCATCTGGTTAGTATCTCGAATAACATCAACTAATAAATAAATCATTAAAGATGATGCAATGAAATTGAACATTATAGTTGTGATTACAACATGACTACCTCTTTTAGATTGCAGATATGCAGGAATGTATGCCCATGCAGCACCAAATAAAATAGCCCCTAAAATTGCTAATAGCCAAACAATTGGCACTGGAAGAAAACTTAAATTTATAGCTACTAGAAAAACACCAAGTCCTCCGATATATGCTTGTCCCTCTCCCCCAATATTAAAGAGCCTACAATGAAATGCTACCGCAAAAGCAAGTCCCGTGAAAATAAAATTAGTTGTATAATAAAGTGTGTAAGCAAAACCTTGAATATAACCAAAAGAACCAAAAATAATTAACTTAACTGCCTCTATGGGATTTTCACCTGCAATAAATATAAATATCCCAGATACAAACAAAGCTAAACTTAAATTTACAAGTGGAACAATTACGTTAGATACCCACCATGGCACCTTAGTTTTATCAACAACAATATTACTCACTCTGTTACCCCTGCCATTAGCAATCCTAATTCACGATCAGTTACATTCTTATTTATTTTTTCTCCAACAATTTTCCCATCAAACATTACTATAATTCTATCAGATAAAGATAATACTTCTTCTAGCTCAACTGACGCTACGAGAATAGCTGCGCCTTTATTTCTCATATCTATAAGTCTTTGATGAATAAACTCAATAGCCCCTATATCTACACCTCTTGTAGGCTGCCCTACTAAAAGAACTTTGGGTTTTTCATTTAACTCTCTACTCAAAATAATTTTTTGTTGATTTCCTCCAGAAAAATTAGAGGTTAAAAGATTGGGCGAACTTGGTCTTACATCGTATTCTTTCATAACCTTATTTGAATACTCAATTATTTCTTTATGATTTAATATTGATGATTTAGAATAAGGCTCTTGATCGTGATAACCAAAAATTAAATTTTCATAAGCTTTGAAATCTGTAACTAAGCCCATTCGCTGTCTATCTTCTGGAACGTGTGCTAACCCTTTTTCCTTAAGCATTCTTGGATTTAAGTAATTATCTTTTTGGGAAATTGTTTCACCAAAAAGCTCAATATTACCTGACTCCACATTTCTAATACCTGAAAGTGCTTCTAATAATTCAGTTTGCCCGTTTCCTGTAACTCCAGCAATACCTAAAATTTCACCTGAGCAAATTTCTAAATTAACATTCTTTACTCTGATAACATCTAAATCGTCCTTAACAGTCAAATCCTTTACCTTAAAAACAGTTTCACCTTTCTCAACTTCTGGTTTGTCAACTCTTAGTAGCACACTTCTCCCAACCATCATTTCAGCTAACTTTTCTTTATTAGTATTTTCAGTTCTTGTGTGTCCAACCATTTCTCCTTGACGCATAACAGACACTTCTGAGGTTAGATCCATAATTTCTATTAATTTATGAGTAATTAACACAATCGTTTTACCTTCATCTTTTAATGAACGTAGAATTTTAAATAATTCATCAACCTCCTGAGGTGTTAGCACACCTGTTGGCTCATCAAGTATTAATATTTCAGCTCCTCGATATAGTGATTTTAAAATTTCTACTCTTTGTCTAAAACCAACAGACAGGTCTGATATAGTTGCGTCAAGATCAATGTTAAAATTATAAGTCTCACAAAGTTTTTTTAAGTCTTTTTTGGCCTTTTTTAATTTTTCTCCAAAAACTGTCTCTCCTTCAAAACCAAGAATAATATTTTCTAAAACAGTAAAATTTTCTACAAGCATAAAATGTTGGTGGACCATACCAATTCCATTAATTATCGAGTCTTTTGGCGATCTAAGCTTTATCTCATTTCCATTTACTTTAATTGAACCAGAGTTTGCTTGATATAAACCAAACACGATACTCATTAGTGTTGATTTGCCAGCACCATTTTCTCCAATTATACCGTGGATTGTGCCTTTATTAATTGTAAGATTTATATCTTTATTGGCATGAACATGACCAAAAGATTTATTAATATTTTTTAGTTCAAGAATAGGTGAGACCATAAATTATTATTAATTTCTTGGTCTCACCAAATATATTTTTCTAACTACTCTTGTGACCAGTCAGCAACTACTATTGCACCACTTGCAATATCAGCAGCAGCAGCAGCAGCAGCAGCAGCCATTTCATCAGTTACCATTCCGTCTTCAGTAGCATAACCAACTCCACCTTCTGCAAGACCTAATACAACTATGGCTGGCTCAAAAGTACCAGCAGCAGTTTTTTCAGCTTGTTCAAAGATTGTTAAATCTAAACGCTTTAACATTGAAGTTAACATATTTCCTGGGTGCATCCAGTTTTGGTTTGTATCAACTCCGATACCCATAATGCCTGCATCAGCTGCAGCTTGAAGAACTCCAATACCAGTTCCACCTGCTGCTTGATAAACAACATCAGCACCGCCATCAATTTGAGTCTTAGTTAATTCCGCACCTTTAGTTGGGTTATTCCATGCTTCATTTGTTGTACCAGTCATATTAGCCAAAACTTCAATATCTGGATTTACATATTGAGCACCTTGTTCATAACCGCCTTGGAACTTTCTTATTAGTGGAATATCCATTCCTCCAACAAAACCAATTGTTCCAGTTTTAGAGGCCATTGCTGCCATCATTCCAACTAAGAAAGATCCTTCATGCTCTTTGTAACATGCTTGATAAATATTATTGTTTGGATCATCAAGCCAACAAACATCAACTGCAACAAACTTAATATCTGGATAGTCCGCAGAAACTGCTGCAACTGCATCAGCTTGTGCAAATCCCATACCTACAATCATCGTTGCTCCTCTATCAGCAATCTTACGCATACCTTGTTCGATTTGTGCATCATTAGAAGACTCAAACTCGACCATTTCCCAGCCAAGTTCATTTTTTACTCTTTCTGCAGTTTTAAAAGCTAATTCGTTAAATGATTTATCAAATTTTCCACCTGAGTCGTAAACTACACCAATTTTATTTGCAAAAACACTTGATGAGAATACGAGAGCGAAAGAAACGACAAAAATATTAAATAATTTTTTCATAGTGAATTTCTCCTCATTATTTCTGTAAAATATAGTCTTTAGATATCATCTTTATCTTAA
>JAQBWI010000085.1 GCA_027625355.1 Pseudomonadota bacterium | reverse complement strand
TTTGTTGATACTGCAGGTGCATTTCCTGGAAAAGAGGCAGAAGAAAGAGGGCAATCTGAGTCAATTGCATCATCTATTCAAACTTCTTTAAAAATTAGCTCCCCAATAGTTTCAGTTGTCATTGGCGAAGGTGGATCAGGAGGGGCAATTGCTCTGGCAACAGCAGACAGGGTAATGATGCTTGAACATTCCATTTACTCTGTTATTTCACCAGAAGGTTGCGCTTCAATTCTTTGGAGAAGTAGTGACTTCATTATTAAAGCTGCTGAAAGTCTTAAATTAACAGCTCAAGATTGTTTTGATAATAAAATAATTGACTCTATTGTCGATGAGGTTCCAGGTGGCGCTCATAGATTCCCAGAAGATCAAGCATCAATTTTGAAAAAAAATCTTATAATTAATTTAGAGGATTTAAAGTTAACATCCGGAAAAGAAAGAAAAGAGATTAGAAATAAAAAATTTCTAAATATGACTTCAAATATTTAAGAGCCGTGGCAAATCTTATATTTTTTTCCTGATCCACATGGGCAGAGATCATTTCTACCAATTTTTTTTGTTATTATTCTATTAGGTTGTTTATTTTTTATTGAGTCTTTATTTTCACTAATCAATTCTAAACCAAAGAGTGTTTTCAGTACTCTTTCATTTTGATTAGATAGCATTTCATCAAAATAATTAAAAGATTCATTTTTGTATTCAAAAAAAGGATCTTTTCCTCCCATAGCTCTTAAATTAACACTTCCTCTAAGCATGTCCATAGCAGCTAAATGTTCTCGCCAATCTTTATCAAGCTGGAAAAGCATAACTCTTTTTTCAGCAAACTCAAAAAGTTCTTCTGAATATTTATTTTTTTTATCTTTTAATTTTTGGTTGACTTGATCTTTAACTCTTTTTACGATTTCTTCTTCATCAACACCATCTTCTTCAAACCAATTACTTATTGGTAAGTTTATTTTAAAAGTTTCCTCTAAACTACTTCTAAGCAGTTCAGAGTCCCACTCATGGGAATATTTTTTTGCAGGAACACAAATAGTAATTAACTCGTCAATATAATCATCAATCATTTCTTTAACAATTTTTGATTGATCTTTCGTTGTTAGTATTTCCTTTCTATTTTGATAAATTATTTTTCTTTGATCATTTAAAATATCATCAAATTTTAAAATTTGTTTTCTTATATCGTAGTTATTAGCTTCAACTTTTTGTTGAGCTCGCTCTAATGATTTAGTAATTAAAGAGTGAGTAATCGCCTCACCTTCTTTTAAGCCCAATTTGCCAAGCACATTCTCTAGAGTTTTTGATCCAAATATTCTCATCAAATCATCCTCTAATGATAGAAAAAATATACTCTCACCTATGTCACCCTGCCTACCAGATCTTCCTCGCAATTGATTATCTATTCTTCTACTTTCATGCCTCTCTGTTCCAATAACTAGCAAGCCCCCTGCATCTATTGACTGGTTTTTTAGAGCTTCATCATCATTGCCTAATTTTATATCTGTTCCTCTCCCTGCCATATTAGTTGAGATTGTTACATTGCCAGGTAATCCTGATTTTTCGATTATTTCTGCTTCTTTTTCATGATGTTTAGCATTTAAAATTGAATGATCGATATTTTCTTTTTTTAGCATATTAGAAATCAATTCTGAATTTTCAACAGAGGTAGTTCCAATTAGTATTGGTTGTAATTTATCATGACGTTCTTTAACCAAATTTATTACAGCATCATACTTTTCTTTTTTTGTCATATAGATTTGATCATTTTGATCATTTCTATTTATTTTAAGGTTTGGGGGAATTGATACAACTGCAAGATTGTAGATTCCTTCAAATTCATTTGCTTCTGTCTGGGCAGTACCTGTCATTCCACTCAGTTTGCTGTAAGACCTAAAAAAGTTTTGATATGTCACTGATGCTATTGTTTGATTTTCTTTTTGTATTGTAAGACCCTCTTTTGCCTCTATAGCCTGATGAAGTCCATCGCCATACCTTCTTCCCTCCATAGGTCTACCACTTAAATCATCGATAATTATAACTTGCTTATCTTTTAATATGTAATCTTTATCTCTAATAAATAATTTATGAGCTCTTAAAGCTTGAATGATATTATGGTTTAGGGCCATATTATCTAAGTCTTGAAGAGTCCCTTCTTTTATAAGGTTGTTTTCTAAAAGTAGTTTTTCTGCAAATTCCATCCCTTCATTAGTTAGAAGCACACTTTTGCCTTCTTCATTAATTTCATAATCTGAATCTTTAAAAAGTTTAATAATTTTATTAATTTGAGGGAATAAATCTACTGAAGTGTTTGATTCTGCAGAGATAACGAGTGGTGTTCTCGCTTCATCAATAAGAATGCTATCAACTTCATCAACAATTGCAAAAGCATCTTTTTTAAAACATAAACTCTCATAATCGCTCTTAAGATTGTCTCTTAAATAATCGAAACCTATTTCATTGTTAGTAGCATAAACAACATCCTTCTCATATTCTCTAGGTCTATTTTCATGAGGTGTTTGCGAGTTAACACACCCAACACTTAAATTTAGAAAATTATAAATTTGCCCCATCCATTCAGAGTCTCTTTTGGCTAAGTAATCATTTACAGTAACTATATGTACTGATTTGCCTGCAATTACATTCAAATAAACAGGTAGGGTGGCAGCTAGAGTTTTACCTTCACCTGTTTTCATTTCAGCAATTTTACCTTCGTGTAAAACAATTCCTCCAATAAGCTGGACATCAAAATGTCTCATTTTTAAAGTTCTTTTTGAAGCTTCTCTAACTACTGCAAATGCCTCAGGCAGTATGTCATCTATTGTTTTTTGTTTTTCATTGAATTGATTTTTAAAATATTGAGTTTTATTTTTAAGTTCTTGATCATTTAATCTTGATATTTCAGTTTCAAAATCATTGATTTTTTTTACAATTTTATCATATTTTTTTAAATTTTGAGAACCTAAGCCTCCAAATAATTTGTTAACAATATTAAGCATATTATGATATGAGGCTGTTATCATATGAAATTCAAGATGGCTACTAGGGATTTAGATCTTAAAAGTAATGACAGGCTATTTCTAAAGAACAGATCTCCATTTGCTCCCAAACATTATAAAGATCTAAAACCAAACGGTTTTAAAATATATACTTTTAACTCAGGTTTTAAAAAGAAAAAAGATGATCTTTTAATTATTGTATTTGATCAAGCTATTAATATAGCGTGTAAATACTCTCTTACAACGACGCCATCTGCTCCAATTATTTGGGATAAAAAAAATAACAAAGGTAGTTGTAGAGCCTTAATAGTTAATTCAGGAAATGCTAATGCCCATACTGGAAAGCAAGGTTTAAAAAATATTAACATTTATGTGAGTCAACTTGCTAGACTTTTAAAGTGTTCTTTAAAAGACATATTAGTTTCTTCAACTGGAGTAATTGGTGAACAGTTTGATCCTAATTTGATTTGTAATAAAATTAAATTATTGTTAAATTCCAAGGAAAAAAAACTTATTGATGCATCTAGATCTATTTGGACCACAGATACATTTGTTAAAACAGCAGTGTACAATGTAAAATTAGATAATAAAAATGTGAAAATATATGGTTTTGCAAAAGGATCTGGAATGATCAACCCTAGAATGGGTACTATGTTAGCTTATATTTTTATAGATTGTGAAATTACAAAAGATAAACTAAATAAATTATTGTCAGAAAATCTTGAGGAAACTTTCAATTCAATTACAGTTGATAGTGATACATCGACTAGTGATACTTTAGTTCTTTTTTCAAATCCACTTAAAAAAATAAATATAAAAAAAAATTACAAACAAATTTCTTCATGTTTGAATAAAGTAATGAAAGAATTATCCATGAAAATTATAACTGATGGCGAAGGAGTCAACAAACTTATAAAAGTTAATGTAGTTGAGGCAAAAAATAAAATTCAAGCAAAAAATATAGCTTTCTCAATAGCAAATTCTCCTTTAGTAAAAACAGCAATAGCAGGAGAAGATGCCAACTGGGGTAGAGTAGTGATGGCAATTGGAAAAACACAAGAACAAATAAATCAAGAAAAAATAGAAATTAGATTTGGTAATAACCTTTTAGGGAGTAAAGGTAAGAGAAATTGGAATATTAATTTTTCTAAGGTTGACAAGTATATGAAAAACAAAATTATAGAAATAAAAGTACGTCTTGGTTTAGGTGAGGCTTCGCGTATTGTTTATGGGAACGATTTAAATAATGAATACATCAGAATTAACGCAGATTATAGATCTTAAAACTTATAAAAAGTCTGCTAATTTATTTTTTGCTTGTCCTGGTCTTATTGGTTTTTGTTGAGATGAATGATCTTTCCATCCTGAAATTATATAAAAATTAGATTTTAGATTAAAATGATCATTTTTTTTTTCAAAATTACCTTCTAATTTAGAAAAGTATGATTTTTTTTCAAAAGTATTTTTTTTGTCTTTTTGATAATATGATAAATTCATTGATCGTACATCATTAAGTAATTTATTAAATTGTTTATATATTAAATCAATTATCTCATAATCTACCAAGGGTATTTTAAAATTATTTTTTTTTAACAGATCTATAATAGTGTGTAATTCTGGAGCGCGATTAAATCTATTATATGTTCCTCCATAAAGTTCTATGTCTGTTTTCATCATTGCTGATCTTAACAAACTAAAATTTTCTGGACTGGGTAATGTTGCAAGAAAAAAACCATTAGGTAGCAAAGATTTCATAATTTTTGAAAAAATTTTTTTAAGATCTTCACAAATATTTAAATAAAAATTACTTATTATTAAATCAAATTTTTTTTCTTGTGGGACCCAAAAATCAATATCAATATTTGATTTTTTTAAAATATCTAAATCTGATTTTGAAAATTTAGTTTTAATATCATAAACTACAACTTCAGCTTCCTTAAATTTTTTATG
>JAQBWI010000084.1 GCA_027625355.1 Pseudomonadota bacterium | reverse complement strand
AATTATTAGATAAAATTTTTATTAATACTTCTTCTAATTGAGCAGGGTCTTCAAAATATGGAAAATGACCAGTCTCTTTCAGTATGTGTATATCTTTATCAATTTTTAACCCTTCAAGTAGTGGATTCTCTTCATTATATTTAGCCAGTTTATCTTTATCAGAAAATATGTATTTAACATTCTTTAGTGATTGAATATTTTTCTTATCCATTCTGAAGTTTGTACATGATTTCAAGTCAATTGAACTGATTTCCTTTTGGGTTTGATTAAATAATCTTTTTAATGGATATAGTTTAATTTCTCTATCAGGGTCTGATTCTACAACCTTGGTCCCATACGGTGATTTAATCTGGCCTTTAGTTCTGCCATAAAAACCTGAACCCTTTACTCCAAATCCCTGACTCTTAATTTCAACCTCTGGAATTTTATATACACCATATTTAGTTAGAAATTCAACAGCTTGATCCAGATTACCCTTAGCATGATCAAGTAACATTTCACCGACTATAAATGGATAGCCTGTATTCATGCACACGGTCATCAAATTTTTATATCTTGTTGATAAATCAAGAGATATAAGTCCTCCCCAGCTATGTCCCATAAATATTATCTGATTTAATCGAAGTTTCTTAATAAGCTCTATACAAAATAATGAATGACTTTCAACATCATTATAAATAGGGCCAGTAGTGTAACCATGACCAGGAAGATCAATACCAAGTACATTGTAATCTTTTAAAATCTTATCTACATACATCATTGATACAACTCTATGATCCATGCCTGCTCCAGGTATAAAGAATATAGTTTTTTTATTTTTATCTATATCTGCTTTTGCAAATACATGAGCTTTATGATTTTTTAGCTGAATGAACATTTTTAATTATTGAAAATAATAATAAAAAGATTAATAAATAGTAATGGTATAGAAAATATTACCATTATCCACTTAAATGAATCGACTCCATTAAGATACATTAATAGTGTAGGCTGAACTACAAGTATTAATGCAAATAGCAACCTTAAAGATTTTGAACTTGATATATTAGATTTATTCATCGATGCAGAGGCCAATACATATGATGCTGAGTCGTAGGTGGTACATAAAAATATAATTAGTATTAATGCAAAGGCAATTAAAAGAAAATAACCAAAATCTAAACTTGCTATAGTATTAACAACCAAATCTTCACGTGACAAGAGTTTTTCTTCAATAGCAAGCGGTGCATTTATTATATTTTCTTCAAAAAGTGATATTGATAAATTAGATAGTATTAACATGCACAACATACAACCAAAGCTACCAATAAATATTGTTCCGAATATAATTTCTCTTATTGTTTTTTGATTAGAAATATTAACTAAGAATGTGCCAACCATAGGAGCAAGGGCAAACCACCATGCCCAATAAAAAACAGTCCAATCAAGACTAATTTCAGTGCCAGTCGCTAAGCTCATGCTTGCATATTGTGTTACATAAAAAAATAAAGTATCAGCTGAGTTTTCTATTATGTATTTAGTTGGCCCTAAGATAAGCACTAAAAAAAGAAAAATAATTACAAGAATTATATTTAGACTGCTGAGTCTTTTGATAGCTTTTTGAACACCAATATAGGCACTTGAAGCAAATATTATAGAACAGGTTGCTATAGTAATAATATCAAGAGTAAATGATCTTTCAATTAACAAGATTTTAGATATTACTGATGAAATTAATGGAAATGATATTCCAAGACCTACACCAGCAGCACATATAATTGCACCTATGAAAATAATATCAAGAGATAATCTGTAGATCTTATTTTTTGCATTTAATATTCCTGAAAAGGTCAATTTTGAATTGGGATAATTATTTAATGCAAGGCTAAATGCAATAACTGGAAGACAGTATATTGCCCATGCAGTAAACCCCCAATGGAATACGGGGTATATTCGAGCATATATGAGAGCATCAGAATCTATATTATTAGAGTTGCTTTTTAAAATATTATAATAATCTATCCATTCAACTGTTGACCAATATAAGACAGTTGCTCCAATTCCAGCTGCAAATAACATTGAGCCCCAGGAGAAAATACTATATTCGGGTTTATTGTCTAATTTAATTTGTATTCGACCATATCTAGACGAAGCTAGCAGAAATAAAAATATTAATAAACCAAAGCTTCCATACATGAATACATATTCAAATTTATAGGAAAGAAATGAATATAGATTAGAAAGAGCGTTAGAGCTATAGACCGGATCAATCAAAACAAAAATTGATAACAATAGAGAGAGCAAAATAGTTATACTAATTACTGATAAATTCCAACTAGGGTCTATAGATTTTGTAAATGTCTGAATTAGGTAACGCACAGATGGGTTTTAATAATGCTGTATCTTTATATAAAGATAATAGTCTAAATGATGCACTTGAACAACTCATAGAAATTCTTAAAGTAGAACCCAATCACAAAGAGTCATTGAATTTGATTATTCATATTTATATAAAAATTAATGAATCTGATTTAGCTCTTAAATATATAAATAATTGCATAAATAATAATCATGATTTGGAAAAGAATCTTGAAATTAAATATAAATTAATGCTTTATAAAGGCGATTTAAATAAGGGTCTTGATACGCTTAAACATCTTCATGATGTTAACCCAACAATCAATAGTGTTAGAGAATTATCTAATCTATATATTGATTTAGAGGAATTTGAGAAATCAGAAAATGTTATTCAAGATTTTTTTGAGGAAAATCAATCGTACTCAGAGCTTTATAAGGGCATAAGACATGTCAAGGCTGGAAGAAATAAATTAGCTGAAGTGGCTTATAAAAACGTTCTTAAAAAAGACAATAATAATGTTGATGCGCTAAGGCTGCTAGGTTTGCTTGCTTTTAGACAAAGGAATTATGATATTGCAGAAACGCTTTTTATTAGAGCGATTAGATTAAATCCAAATTTTATATTGTTATGGGAGAATCTTGCTAAATGCTATCGCCTTCAAAATAAATTAGATCATGCAAAAAAAGCATTTGAAAACTTACTCAAGCTAGACCCAAATAATGATGAGGCTTTAGGAGCACTAGGTACAATCTATATAAGATTATCTAATTTTAAAGAGGGAATTCAAATTTATAATAATATTATTAATAGAAATGCAAATAGACCTCGTGTTCATTTAAGCTTAGGTCATGCATACAAAACAGTAGGTCATAGGAAAGAGAGTGAGCAGTCATACCTTAATGCAATAAATTACTTTCCCTTGTGTGGTGAGGCATATTGGAGTTTAGCCAATCTTAAGACTTATCAATTTTCAGAAAATCAAATCATAGAAATGGAAAGAGCATTAAAAGACGAAATAAATGATCAAGAAAAGACTCAAATGTTATTTGCCTTAGGTAAGGCATATGAATCAAAAAAGGACTTTGCTAAATCATTTTATTTTTATCATGAGGGAAACTGGATGCATAGAAAAACTCTTGACTATAATGCTCAAGAAAATTCTGAATCAATAGATCAAATTATAGATTTCTTTAATAAAAATAATACTAAGTTAAATTATTCAGGTTTTAGATCGCCAGATCCAATTTTCATTCTAGGTCTACCAAGAGCTGGCTCTACTTTAATAGAGCAAATTTTGTCATCACATTCCTTAATTGAGGGTACCCAAGAACATCATAATATTATGTCTATAGGACGAAAAATAAGAGAGCTTAACAATTCTAAAAGTTATGTCGATAACTTATTAAATCTTACAAGTAATGAAATAAGCGATTATGGTAAGAAATATATAAATGATACAAAATGGTCAAGAAAAGAAAATTCTCAATTTTTTATAGACAAGATGCCTAACAATTTTCCTTACATAGGCCTAATAAAAATGATTTTACCTAATGCTAAAATTATTGATGCAAGAAGAAACCCTTTGGATGGATGTTTTAGTTGTTTTAAACAATACTTTGCTAAAGGACAACATTTTACATATGATCTTGATGATATAGCTAGATACTATAAAGATTATCAAAAAATTATGAATTTTTGGAATCAACTATATCCAGATTCAATTCATACAATCAAATATGAAAATGTAATTAATAATTCAGAAGAGGAGGTTAGATCCCTTCTTACTTTTTTAAATCTTGATTTTGAGGAATCATGTATGAAATTTTATGAATCATCAAGACCAGTCAAAACAGCAAGTTCAGAACAGGTTCGCCAACCAATATATAATTCTGGTGTTAATTATTGGAAAAATTATAGAAGTGATCTCGCGGTTTTAATCAATCACTTTCCTAATTATGCAAAATAAATATAACTATCCTTCTCTTGAAAGAATCGATACTGATATTCATCCAGTACCCAGTGTTACAACCGTATTATCAAACACCTCTAAATCCAAAGATGGATTGATTCAGTGGAGAAATAGAGTTGGTAATGAAGAGGCGGAAAGGATCATAAAACAAAGTACCGATATAGGTACCGCTGTTCATGAAGGAATTGAGAAATACTTACTTAATCAATCATGGGATGACTTTAGTGAATCTAGCGATCAACTTTTAGCAAAAAGAATGACTAATAAATTTATTAATGATGGATTAAATGGTATTAGTGAGGTTTGGGGTCTTGAAGTTGGATTAATTTTAGATAATTTATATGCCGGAACTGCAGATTGCGTTGGTAAATACAAAGATATACCAACATTAATTGATTTTAAGACAGCTAAAAAAATCAAAAAAAGAGAATGGATTGAAGATTATTTTCTTCAAGGTTGCGCTTATGCAAATGCACATAATGTTATGTTTGGAACAGACATTCAGCAAATTGTAATTTTAATGGTTGATAGGGATCTAGTATTTCAAGAATTTATTGTGAGACCTACTGAATTTAAGATTTTGACTCACAAGTGGAAAAGAAGATTGATTGACTTTAATAATAAGTATAATAAATAATTTAGTTATA
>JAQBWI010000083.1 GCA_027625355.1 Pseudomonadota bacterium | reverse complement strand
TAAAGAGATTTTTTTTTTTTCAGCTGCTGCTAAATACCATTTGGATAAGCAGTTTCTACAAAACCCTGACAAGTTCATTAAATCTATGTTTTGAACATCAGTTCTTTTTTGCAAATGTGTTATTAATCTTTCAGCAACATCTGCTAATAATTCTCTATCAAATTTTTTATTCATAATGACTCAATTAAGTTTAAATTTAGTTAAATTAAATATATAAACACATATAAAATAAATGAAACGTAATAGAAAAGCTAAAATTTTAGCAACATTAGGTCCTGCATCATCTTCAAGTGATAAAATTGAGAGCCTTTTTAAGGCTGGATGCGATGTTTTTAGACTAAATTTTTCTCATGGATCAGTAGAAACTCATCGTCAAAATTTAGAAAGTATAAGAAATTTAGAGGAAAAATATCAACATGCGTCATGTATATTAGCTGATTTACAAGGCCCAAAACTTCGAGTTGGAGAGTTTAAAAATACCGAAGAGTCTCTAAAAAAAGGACAAAAATTTATCTTAGATACAAATTCAGATTTAGGTGATGACAAAAGAGTTAATTTTCCTCATTCTGAAATTTATGATCATTTAACACCTAACAGAACACTTTTAATAAATGATGGCAGAATAAGATTACAAGTTGTTGAGCAACATAAAGATAAATTAATCACTGAGGTTTTAAATGACGGAATCATTTCAAACAATAAAGGTGTAAATATTCCTGATGTAATTCTTCCTATTGACTCAATGACAAACAAGGACAGAGCAGATTTGCAAATAGCTCTTGAAATGAATGTTGATTGGGTTGCTCTTTCTTTTGTTCAACAAGCTGATGATATAATTAAATTAAAGAAAATAGTTGATGGGAAAGCAATGGTAATGGCTAAAATAGAAAAACCATCTGCTGTTAAAAATATTGATGAAATCATTAAAGTTGCTGATGGTATTATGATTGCAAGAGGTGACCTTGGTGTAGAAATGCCGACTGAAAAAGTTCCAATAGTTCAAAAAAATATTATTAAAAGATGTCGTCATTTTGGAAAGCCAGTAGTTGTGGCGACACAAATGCTAGAAAGTATGATATCCAATCTAGTTCCAACAAGAGCTGAAGCTTCTGATGTTGCTAATGCAATTTATGATGGGACTGATGCTGTTATGTTATCAGGCGAGTCTGCTGTTGGTGAATATCCTATTGAATCAGTCTCAACAATGAATAGTATTATTGAAAATGTTGAAAAAGATAAAAATAATTTTGATTTATCAATTGAAAATACTGAAAGTTTAAAAACATTTGATGATACAGACGCAATTACCAGTGCCGCTTACTTTATCGCAAATAAAGCAGGAGCGAGGGCGATAATAACTTTTTCAGTAAGCGGAAAAACTACATTGCGAATGGCACGTGAAAGAGCCCCAGTGCAAATAATTGGTCTATCTCCTAATATAAAAACAGCAAGAAAAATGCAAATTGCTTGGGGGGTAAATTCATGCCACTCAATGCAAGATGCAGCCAATACTACTGAGATGGTAAATATAGCATGCAGTGTTGTAAAAAATAAAAATTTAGTTAAAGCTGATGATAGCGTCATTATTACAGCAGGAGTTCCTTTTGGAAATGCTGGGTCAACTAATTTGTTAAGAATAGCAAAAATTATTGAAGATAAAAAGCTTACTTAAGTTTTTCGCAAGCTCGTTTTATTCTAGCACAAGCATCTTTTAAAATTTCATCACTTGTTGCATACGACAATCTAAAATAGGGAGATAAGCCAAAAGCAGCGCCATGAACACCAGCTATTCCTTCACTCTCTAAAAGATATGTCATAAAATCTTCATCATTAGAAATTTCTTTTCCTTCAGGAGTTTCTTTGCCCAATACACCTTCACACGAAGGATAAACATAAAATGCTCCTTGAGGAGTTAAACAACTTAAACCATCAATATTATTTAATAAATTCACTACTAAATCTCTTCTTCTAACAAATGCCTTATTATGATTTGTTATAAATTCTTGAGGTCCATTTAATGCCTCTACCGCTGCAGCCATTGAAATTGAGGAAGTGGAAGTTGTGCTTTGAGATTGAATTTTATTCATTGCTGCAATAATTTCTTTTGAGGCACCGCAATAACCTAATCTCCAACCAGTCATACAATAAGCTTTAGACACTCCATTTAAAGTTAAGCACCTATCTTTTAGTTTAGGTTCTACAGAAGCTATTGTTGCAAATTCTAAATTATCATAGATGACTTTCTCATAAATATCATCAGACATTACTAAAACATTTGGATACTCTAAAAGTACCTCAGCTAATTGTTTAAGTTCGTGTTTGGAATAAAGACTACCAGTTGGATTACTTGGACTATTCAACATCAGCCATTTTGTTTTATCAGTAATATTTTTTTCTAATTGATCTGCTGTTATCTTAAAGTTTTGATTTTCTGGACACTGAACTATGACTGGTTTTCCTTCTGCTAATAAAACAATATCAGGATAACTCACCCAAAAAGGCGCAGGGATAATTACTTCATCATTGGGATTAATTGTTGCCATCATAGCATTATAAATTATATGCTTTCCTCCAACACCCACTATGATTTCATCCAAATCATATTGAAGGTTATTATCATTTAAAAACTTTGATTGAATAGCTTTTTGAAGTGCTGGAGTTCCTTTTCCAGGCACATATCTTGTTTGACCAGAATCTATTGCTTCAGAAGCTGCTTTTCTTATATTAAGGGGTGTATCAAAATCAGGCTCTCCAGCAGCTAACACCAATACATCTTTACCTTCAGCTCTTAAAGCATTAGCTTTGATGTTAATACCTACAGTCATTGAAGGTTTAATTCTTTTTAATCTGTCAGCAATAAAAGTCATAGTTTCAAATTATATAATGCTCAATAATTAGACTTATGCATGTAAACAATAAAAAAATTGAAAATATTCTTCTTAAAGTAATTTTGTTTACATTAACGGAAACCTTAGCTCCTAAATTTGCACTAAAAATACTTGTTGACGAGACTAATAAAACAATAGCTAAATTTAGATATCCATAAGTAAAAGGAGGTAGAGAATTAATATCAGGAGCAGAAAACATGAAAATAATTGCTCCTGGAAACGCTATAAAAAAACCTAGTGCTGCTGACGTACCCACTGCTTCATGTATTTTTTTAGAAAACATAGTAAGGGTCGGAACACTAAAACTTCCCCCTCCTATTCCAATTAAAACTGACATAAATCCTATTAAATAACTGATAATCAAATTAATTATTTTTGATTTCGGAAGATCGTTTGAGATTATTATAGGATCTTTTTGAAAAGCCATATTTAATGCAATTAGAAAAGCTAAAAAAATAAAAATATTTACCAATATTTCTCCAGAGATTAGACTTGCACTATAAGAGCCAATTAAGGACCCTAATGCGATACCTGGAGCCCAAGATCTCAGAATTGCATAATTCACATTATTAAGTTTGATATGCGTTCGTATTGATGAAATTGAAGTAAAGCAAATTATTCCTAAAGATGAAGCAATTGCAATATGCATTGCATAATCTGCAGAGTAATTTAGGTAAAGAAGAACAAAATAACTTATTGGGACTATTATGATACCTCCACCAACACCCAATAGTCCGGCCATAAAACCAGAAACAATTCCTGTAATTAGAAAAATAATTATCAAACTTACCAATTTTTACCGCTTTCTTTCATCTTTTATTGTAGTAATCTTTATAAATTAAAAGTAAATTAATTCTATGCAACATATTCATTGGTTAGGTACTGGATTATCATCTATTCCTGGTATTAGAAGAATAGCAACAAACTATGATAATTTTACAATTTGGAATAGAACTCTAGAAAAAGCAGAACACAGTATTAATCATATAAATAAACAAAATGTTGTAGCTAGAAAATTTGACATACAATCTCTTAGTAATTCTTTAAACGCTGGTGATATAGTTGTTTCACAATTACCAGCTAGTCACCATTTAACTATTGCGAAATTATGTATGGATAAAAAATGTCATTTTGCTACTAGTAGTTATATCTCCCCTGATATGAGGGACTTAAACAATGAGGCTAAAAAAAATAATTTAGTATTTGTAAATGAGGTTGGTCTTGACCCAGGAATCGATCACTTCTTTTCCCATTTACTTGTTAAAAAATTAAAAGATAAAAACTTAAATAACATAGATGTAACATATCATTCTTATTGTGGAGGCTTTCCTGCAATTCCTAATGATTTTAAATATAAGTTTAGCTGGTCACCTGTTGGAGTTATTAAAGCTCTAAATAATGATGCAAAATTCGTAAGAGATTATGAGACCGTTATTGAGACTCCTTATAAAAATGTTGGGAAATATGATGTTAATAATGAAATGTATGAAGCTTACCCAAATAGAGATTCTACCCCATATATCTCAGAATATAATTTTGATCCCAAATGGAAGACTAAAGAATTTGTTAGGGGCACTTTACGATTAAATGGGTGGGAAAATGCTTGGACTGATATTTTTAAAATACTTGATAATAAATCCCCTGAACTTAATCAGCAGATTGATAATTTAGGAAAAGATTTATGGAAAAAACACCCATATCTGCCAAATGAACAAGACCGCGTAGTTTTATTTGTAAAGTTATTAGCTCACAAAGATAATCAGCAAGTATTTAACGGATTTTATTTCTTAGATGAAAAAGGATCTGGTGAAAATACTGCAATGGGTAAATTAGTTTCAATTACTTTATCTTGTGCGATTGATTTAATTACTCAAAATAAAATACAAAGCGGAGTTCATGCTGCACCCCATGATGAAAATTTAATAAATTATTTTTTTAAAACTTTTGAAGAATATAAAATTGTTATTAAAAATAATTTATGAGAGAAAAAATACACTCCATAGGTATTATAAAAGAAAGTCGTTTTGATGAAAGTCGTGCCCCTATAGCGCCTAATCAAGTATCAGAAATAATAAAAAAATATCCTAATATTAATATACTTGTTCAGCCATGTGATAAGCGAACTTTTAAAAATGAGGAATATGAAAAATATGGAGCAAAA
>JAQBWI010000082.1 GCA_027625355.1 Pseudomonadota bacterium | reverse complement strand
TATAAGGGAATAGTAATTAATTAATATGAATAAGAAAATTTTTATAGCTTCTGATCATGCAGGATATGAAATGAAAACTAAATTAAAAGATAATTTTTCTTCATTTATTGATTTGGGGACTAATTCTATTGATAGTGTTGACTATCCTGATTTTGCAAAAAAATTAACTAATGAAGTATTAAATAATGATAAAAGTTTAGGTATTTTAATTTGTGGAACAGGGGTAGGGATGAGCATAGCGGCTAATAGATCTAAAGGTATTAGGGCAGGGCTAGTAAACAGTGTAGAAGTAGCAAGATTAATTAGACAGCATAACGACGCTAATGTATTAGTTATACCTGGAAGATTTATGGAAGCTGAAGAAGCAATAAATTGTGTAAAAATGTTTATTGAAACACAATTTGAAGCAGGAAGACACAAACAAAGAATAGAGAAGATATGAGTTTAAAATTTTTTAATGATAATATTATAGATGCTGATCCAGAAGTATATGAAACTTTAAAAAAAGAACTGGAAAGACAACAAAACCAAATAGAACTAATTGCTTCTGAAAACATTGCTTCTAAAGCTGTTTTAAATGCACAAGGCTCAGTAATGACAAATAAGTATGCTGAGGGTTATCCTGGGAACAGATATTATGGTGGATGTGAGTTTGTTGATGAGGCTGAAAATATAGCCTTAGAAAGAGTTAAGGAATTATATAATTGTAAGTATGCTAACCTTCAGCCACATAGTGGTGCTCAAGCTAATCAAGCTGTTTTTTTAGCGCTCTTGCAACCCCATGATACAATTCTAGGAATGTCTCTTGCTTCAGGAGGTCATTTAACACATGGAGCCAAACCAAACCTATCGGGTAAATGGTTTAACCCTATTCAGTATGGTGTTAAAAAAGATGGAAATGATAAAGACTTAATTGATTATGAAGAAGTAGAAGTTCTAGCTTTAGAACATAAACCAAAATTAATTATAGCGGGAGCATCTGCTTATCCTAGAACGATAGATTGGAAAAAATTTAGAGATATTGCAGATAAAGTCGGTGCGTATTTATTAGTTGATATGGCTCATTACTCAGGACTAATTGCTGGTAAACAATATCCTAACCCTATAGAACATGCTCATATTGTTACCTCCACTACTCACAAAACTTTAAGAGGAGCAAGAAGCGCAATGATTTTGACTAATGATGAAACTCTAATTAAAAAAATTAATAGCGCTGTCTTTCCTGGTTTACAAGGCGGCCCCTTAATGCATGTAATGGCTGGAAAAGCTGTAGCTTTTGGAGAAGCTTTAAAGCCAGAGTTTCAAGATTATATTAAAAAAGTTATTACTAATGCTAAAGCTCTATCATCATCTTTAGTAAATAATGGATTTAAAATTGTTACTGGTGGGACTGACTCTCATATTGTTTGGTTAGATCTTACCCCTAAGGGTGTCACAGGTGATAAGGCTGAAAAAATTTTAGAAGATGTTGGGATTGCATGCAATAAAAATGCTATTCCTTATGATCCCAATCCTCCTAAAATAACAAGTGGATTGAGGTTTGGGACAGCTGCAGCTACTTCAAGAGGGTTTAATGATAGTGATTTCACTGAAATCGGTAATATGATATCAGAAGTTCTTGATAATATTCATCAAAGCGAAGATAATCAAAAACAATTTATTTCTTCAATGAAAGATAAAGTAATTAACATGTGTAAAAAATATCCGATTTATACTGAGGCTTTTTAATGAGGTGTCCTTTTTGTAGTAATGAAGACTCTCAAGTTAAAGATTCAAGACCAACAGAGGACAACACTGCAATTAGAAGAAGGAGAATTTGTGAAACCTGCGGATCAAGATTTACAACTTTTGAAAGAATACAATTAAGAGACTTGATTGTTGTAAAAACAAATGGTCAAAAAGAATCATTTGATAGAGATAAAATGTATAGATCATTATCATTGGCACTGAGAAAAAGAGATATTGAAACTGAAAAAATCGAAAAGATTGTTAATGCAATTGTCAGAAAGCTTGAAAATTCTGGCGAAGGAGAAATAAGAACTGCACTTATCGGCCAGTATATTATGGAAGCATTGGCTAACCTAGATCAAGTAGCTTATGTTAGATTTGCTTCAGTGTATAAAAATTTTAGAGAAGTTAAGGATTTTGAAGATTTTTTAGGTAATCTAGAAGAGAAGTAAATTTAAAATGATGTCCAATCATCTAAAATTTATAAATTTAGCTCACGACATCGCTTTAAAAAATTTGGGTAAAACTTTTCCTAATCCAAGTGTTGGATGTATCATATCAAAAAATAATAAAATTATCTCTAAAGGAGTTACAAGCAGTACTGGTAGACCTCATGCAGAAGAAGTTGCTCTAAAAAAAGCTGGTAAAAAATCTAGAGGAGCAACTATGTATGTTACTCTCGAACCTTGTTTTCATAGTTCTCAGAATGGCTCTTGTTCAGATCAAATATTAAGATCGGGTATTAAGGAAGTCTATGTCTCATGCATTGATCAGGATCCACGAACAAAAAACAAAAGTATTAGCAAGCTTAAAAGAAATAAAATTAAAGTAATTGTAGGTATTCAAAAAGAAAAAACTTTAAGTACTAATAATTTTTTTTTTAAAAGTATCTTGAAAAAAAAACCATTCACTAAAGTAAAAATGGCAATTTCTTCTGATTATAAAATTGCATGGAGTAACTATAAAAGTAAATGGATAAGTAATTCAAAAAGCAGAAACTATGTACATAATTTGCGTTCTAAAAGTCAGGCTATATTAACTACATCCAAAACAATTTTAAAAGATAACCCTAGATTTACAGTAAGAAAAAACAACAAAATAATAAAATATCTTAATGTTGTTGTTATTGATAAAAATTTAAATATTCCCCTTTATACAAAAGTATTAAAAAATTTACATGAGAGAAGAGTAATTATTTTTACATCTAAAAAAAATCCTAAATCACAAAAGTTAAAACAGTTAGGTTGTGAAATTGTGGAAATGAAAAGTGAATATAATAAATTAAATTTAAAAAAAATATGCTCTCATTTATATAAACTTAAAATATCTGATTTACTTGTGGAGGCAGGAGGTATTTTATTTGCAGATTTAATCAAAAATAAGTTAATTGATGAGATTCATTTATTTAAGGCTCCAATTATTATTGGCGAAAAAGGGATTCCAGTAATTGAAGGAAGTTCATTGAAAAATATAAATAAAAAATTAATAGAAACAATAAAATTTGAAGATAATTTATATTCAAAATATGAAGTAATTTAATGTTTACAGGAATAATACAAAATTTAGGTCGTGTAATTAGTTACACAAACGGAGAATTAGAAATTGCCACCCCTCTTGACTTAAGTGATTGTAAAATCGGTTCTTCCATTTGCTGTAATGGTGTTTGTCTTACGGTAACTCAAATTAATTTTAAAAATGACTTATATAAATTTAAAGTCAATGTTGGTGAGGAAACTCAGGAGAGGACAAATTTTTCAAATGAACAATTTAATGAATTAGTTAAAATTAATATAGAAAAATCATTAAAGATTGGTGACGAAATAGCAGGGCATTTTGTTTATGGCCACGTTGATTGCACCACCAATGTCACTAATATAAAAAAGTTGAATAATAGTTGGGAATTTACTTTTCAAAATTTTAAGAATAAAGATAAAAATTTTATCGTTGAAAAAGGCTCTGTTGCCATTAATGGAATATCTCTAACTATAGCTAAGCAAGATAATAACAATTTTTCAATTTCAGTAATTCCTCATACTTATGATAACACTAACCTTAAATACTTAAAGATACAGGATTTAGTAAATATAGAGTTTGATTATCTGGCTAGATTTTCTATGAAGGATAAATTATGATGAATAAAGTTCAGACCGCCAAAATTTCTCCCATAGAGGAGATCATTGAAGAGGCTAGAAATGGTAAAATGTATATTTTGGTCGATGATCCTGATAGGGAAAATGAAGGTGATTTGATTATACCTGCACAAATGGCAACCCCAGACGCCGTTAATTTTATGGCTAAATATGGAAGGGGGCTTATTTGTCTGTCCATGACAAAGCAGAGGATTGAAGAATTAAACTTACCTTTAATGAATCCAAGTAATCAAAAAAATGACTTAACGG
The DNA here is from genome assembly GCA_027625355.1 of Pseudomonadota bacterium. Taxonomy (GTDB): domain Bacteria; phylum Pseudomonadota; class Alphaproteobacteria; order HIMB59; genus CACPNW01. The sequence goes on along the minus strand of JAQBWI010000082.1, from coordinate 1,097 downwards.
CGTTTACAATTTCTATTGAAGCTAAAGAGGGTGTTACAACTGGTATATCTGCCGCAGATCGATCACACACAATATCAGTAGCCATTAATCATAATAAAAATAAAAATGATCTAGTTTCCCCAGGCCATGTATTTCCGTTAATGTCATGGGATGGTGGAGTATTGGTAAGAGCTGGTCACACAGAGGCGGCAGTTGATATTTCAAAATTAGCTGGTTTAAATCCATCAGGAGTAATATGTGAAATTATGAGCGATGATGGTAGTATGGCTAGATTACCTGAAATATTAAATTTTGCTGAAAAACATGATTTAAAAGTTGGTACTGTTTCTGACTTAATAAAATATCGGTTAAAATATACTAAAATTATTAATCAAGTATCAGAACGTTTTTTTGAAAGTGACAAAGGTAATGATTTTATTTTAAAAATTTTTGAAAATTCAATTTCGAAAGAAAAACACTATGCTTTAGTAAAAAATATTAAGTCCCCAAATGAATCATACCCTGTTAGAATGCATAAACTTAATATTGAAAAAGACATATTTGCAGAAAAAAATATTTTTGGAGATGAAATTAACCATTCTTTTGATGTCATAGAAAAGCACGGATCGGGTGCGATAGTTTTGATTAATAATGATATTGCGCCAAATATTTTGAAAGCTTTTGATCAGCGACAGAAACAAGATAACAAACTTGAACTTCGTGAATACGGTGTAGGTGCTCAAATTTTAAAAAATATTGGAATTAAAAAAATAATATTACTTTCAAATTCAAAGAAAAAAATTATAGCCTTGAATGGATTTGATATTGAGATAACTGAACAACAAAAAATATGAAAAAGAAAGTTTTAATTGTAATATCTGATTACTATAAGGAAATTGGAAAGAATTTATTAAAAGGATCAATAAATGAATTAAAGTTAAATAATATTAATTATGATATTTTATTTGCACCTGGTTGTTTTGAAATTCCTTTTTTAATCTCAAAAAATATCAAAAAATACAGAGGATTTATTGCCCTAGGTTGTGTTATTCGTGGAGAAACATACCATTTTGAATTAATTGCAAATGAATGTGCAAGAAAAATTTTAGATATTTCCA
>JAQBWI010000081.1 GCA_027625355.1 Pseudomonadota bacterium | reverse complement strand
TTATTTTGGTGAAATAACTTTTAATGAAAATATTCTCAACATAAATAAAGTAGAAGAAATTAATTCTCAAGATTATATTATACCTGGTTTTATTGATCTACATTGTCACGGTGGAGGTGGCTTTGATACAATGGATGGTATTGAGGCAATACAAAAAATGTCAAAATATCACTTATCAAAAGGAACGACATCACTTTTAGCAACTACTTGGACAAGTTCATTTGAACATACCTATACTGCACTAAAAGATTTTAATTCACTAATTGATATCGATTCGAATTTAATAGGAGTTCATCTTGAAGGCCCTTTTATTAACCCTGAAAAACTTGGTGCTCAACCACCTTTAGCAACCAAACCCTCAAATGAATTTATAGAAAAAATTAATAAAATTGCTGAGATTAAAACAATTACTTTAGCTCCTGAAATAGAGGGTATGGAAGAGTTTATAACTTTTTTAATAAGTCTAAATATAAATGTTCAGTTTGGTCATACGCTTGCTGATAGTAAAACATGTGAAAAATATATGAGTTCTAATGATCTTAGTTTTACTCATTTATATAATGCGATGTCAGATAATAATCATAGAAATCCCGGCGCTCTTTCAGCAGCCCTAAATAAAGGAAAATTTGCTGAAATTATATGTGATTTGAACCATGTTAGTGAAGAAGCTATTCTGATTGCTAAAAAATGTATTCCTGATCTATACGCTATTACTGACTCAATAGCGGCTTCAGGCATGAAAGATGGTGGTTATAAGTTTGCAAATGTTGAGATTGAAAAGAAAAATAATAAAGTATACATAAATGGAACCAATACGCTTGCAGGGAGTGTTGTTAACATGCACGACACTTTTTTAAATTTATTAAAAATGAAAATTTCAATACAGGATGCCGTTAGAATGACTAGCTATTCAGCTTCTAAGTTTCTAAAAAAAGAAGATATAGGAGTGATTGATAATGGAAAAAAAGCAAATTTTTTAATATTAGATCATGAATTTAATATCAAAAGTATTTATTTAAATGGAAAGCTAATAAATGGATGACTCTTTAGTTTTAGAGGAAGCATTAAGCATTCCAACTATTATCGATCAATTTTCAAATATTGATGACAATCCGTATGATAGAATTGCTCAACTAATAAGTCAAAAAAAAATAAAATATGTTGTGACTATTGCTAGAGGTACATCAGATTGTGCAGCATTGTATAGTTCCTATATTTTTGCTAAGCATTTAGGCCTTCCAACTTATAGTATGCCTCCTTCTATCATTACTTTGGAGCAATCCAAGTTTGATTTTTCAGAAGCTTTGGTGATTGTTATTTCACAATCAGGAAAAAGCACTGATTTAGTAGAGTGTGAAAAAAAATCCAGATTAATGGGTGCTAGAACAGTCATCATAACAAATAATGTTGATAGTCCTATTGTTAAAGAAGCAGATTATTTTTTGAATATGTTTGCAAGAGAAGAGAAGAGTGTTGCTGCAACTAAAACTTTTACCCAAACTTTGTTGGTTTTAATAAAATTAGTTTTTATATGCTTGGGTAAAAAAAATATAAATGATGATATAAAAAAACTGAGTGAAATAATTGTTAATGACTCGATTAACGAATGGAATACAGATATAATTGATAAAAGTATTAACACAGGTTTCATAATAGGTAGAGGAGTTGGATTTGCCCTTTCTAACGAGATATCACTTAAATTTAAAGAGTTGTGCCAAGAAATGATTGAGCCCTTTAGTAGTGCTGAAGTAATGCATGGCCCAAAAAGCTTAATTGAAAATTCTTTTAAATTATTTCTTTTAGGTATGAACGATAAGAGTGGGCTAACTGTAAATAAGGATGTCCATGAGTTGAAAAATTATACTAATTTAATTTATGAAATGTCTTCAAATAAAAATGTAAAATCTGATTTTTTTTATCCATCTAATAAAATTTTAGAACTAGACTCGGTTATTTTAATGTCTAAGTTTTATCCGTGGATAATACGTTACACAATTTCCAAAGGTTTAAATCCTGATGAACCACGTTATTTAACAAAAGTAACACAAACTTTTTAATTTTTTTGGATAATTTTGATTTAGTTATTGTTGGCGCTGGTTCAGCCGGATGTATAGTTGCAAATAATATAATAAATAATACGAAATATAAAGTATTGTTAATTGAAGCTGGTCCAAGTGATAAAAATCCTGTTATCCAAGTCCCTTTAGGGTATGGAATGACTTTTTATCACAAGACTATGAATTGGAATTTTTATTCTAAAATTCAAACCAAACTCAATAACAGAGAAATTTACTATCCACGTGGAAAAGTTATTGGAGGATCTGGATCAATAAATGCCATGATTTATGCTCGCGGATTGAAGTCTGATTACGAAAATTGGAATTTAAATTCAAATTGGTCCTGGGGAAATATCAAATCTACATTTAATGAATTAGAGTTCGCAGTGAATGAAGAGCAAAATGAATTACCGATAAATAAGATACCTGTTAATGATGTAAGTTCCCAACACCATCCAATTCTTGACAATTTTTTTAACGCAGCAAAAGAGTTTAATTTTGAATTTAACAAACAGCTTAATAGTACAATTCAAAATCAAGTAGGGCATTATAATGTTAATACATATAAAGGTTTTAGAAATTCATCAGCTAAATCTTTCTTAAAACCTATTAAAAATAATCCTAATTTAACTATTTTAACAAAAACAGAGGTTTTGAAATTAAATTTTAATAATAACAAAATTTCTAGTTTAAAAATTAAGCACAAAAACAAAGTACTAGAGGTAAAACCCAAGATAGGAACTATTCTTTCAAGCGGTTCAATAATGACACCTTATTTACTATTAAAATCGGGTATAGGTAATTCAACTGAATTGAATAAATTTAAAATTCCTGTTGTATTAAATAGTCCTCATGTTGGAAAAAATTTTCAAGATCATTTAGGCTTGGATTATCTATACAAAACATATTTTCCAACTCTAAATAAAGATTTGGGAACCTGGAGTGGAAGAGTAAAATCTTTTTTACAATATGCTTATAATAGAAAAGGTCCACTTTCCTTAAGTCTTAACCAGGGAGGAGGATATATTAATTGGAACTCTCTTGATCCTTACCCAAATATTCAATTATATTTCAATCCTCTTACCTACTCAGTTTCTTTCAAAAATAAAAGACCGTTACTTAAGACTGATAAATTTAATGGATTTATAATAGGTTTTAATTCTTGCAGACCTAAGAGTCTTGGAGAGGTAAGTTTAAAGATTGTTAATAATGATTTTTTACCAAGTATTGATCCAAGATATCTTTCCGACGAAAGGGATGTTCATGATTTATATTCAACATTTGATTTCGTTCGAAAGTTTTCTGCAAATCAAAATATTAATAAAATTATTAAATCTCCAGTCAGTATTGATCCAATTAAATCTAGTGATGATGAATTACTTGATCACTTTAAATCAAATTCTACAACAATCTATCATCCTTGTGGAACATGTCGAATGAGTAAAAGTATTGAACAGGGTGTTGTATCTGAAAAACTCAAGGTTCACGGGATTGATAATTTATGGGTAGTTGATGCTTCTGTAATGCCAAATATCACTTCAGGAAATATTAACGCGCCCGTTATGATGTTATCATATTTATCTAGTAAAATTATTCTAGATGAATTAAAACAGCAATACCAATGAAGATAAAAAAACTAGAAACATTTACAAAACCCTATGTTAGTTTTGTTAAAACAACTTTAGAGGATGGATCTGATGGTTTTGGTCAAATGTCTACTTATCATGCAGATATTTCAGCACAAATATTTCATAAACAAGTGGCCCCCTGGGTTCTAGGTCAATCTTGGATGGATTTTAATGATATTGAAAATTTAGTATTAGAAAAAGAGCATAAATTTCCTGGTTCTTATTTATTAAGAGCAATAGCAGGTCTTGATACTTCTTTATGGGATATAAAAGGTAAATTAGAACAGAAGCCTGTAACAGAATTAATAGGGGGAAATGTTGGTCAACTAAAAGTATACGGTTCCTCTATGAAAAGAGACATTAGTGCCATTGATGAGGCTGAACGATTTAAAAAATTATATCAAGAAAAAGGAATTGACGCTTTTAAGTTTAGAATTGGAGCTGAATGTGGAAGAGGGTTGGATGAATGGGAAGGAAGAACACAGGATATTGTAAAAACAATAAATAAGTCACTTGATGTATCTGTAAAAAAACTGGTTGATGCAAATAGTTGTTATTCATCATCCCAAGCAATTGAAATAGGAAAATTTTTAGAAGATAATAATATTATACATTTTGAAGAACCCTGCCCATATTGGGAACCAGAACAAACCCAGGAAGTAACAAATGCCCTTTCAATTGATGTAACTGGGGGTGAGCAAGACTGTGATATTCGTATATGGAATGATATGGTAAAAAGAAAAATAGTTAATATTTTTCAACCTGATGTAATGTATCTAGGTGGACTAACAAGAACTCTCCAAGTTGCAAAAATAATTGAAAAAGAGGGATACATTTGTACTCCTCATGCTGCAAATTTATCATTAGTTACAATGTGTACAATGCACTTATTAAAAGCTATCCCTAATGCAGGTCCTTACCTTGAGTTTTCTATCGAAGGTGAAGATTATTATCCGTGGCAAGAAGATTTATTTTTGAATAATCCATTTGAAGTTCAAAATGGGTGCGTGAATATTACTGATAAACCTGGTTGGGGTGTAACAATCAATCCAGAATGGCTCAATAGTTCGGTTTACCAAGTTTCAGAAGCTAATTAACTATTTACTTTCAGTAAAACTAAAAATATAGTTTTTTAAAAAGGATTTATTATGGCAACTTATGAATGTAAAACTTGTGGAATGTCGGTGAATGCAACATGTGCAAAATGTAATGAACCTCTTCAAAATGATGTACTCGTTAAAGATGATGGATCTGATGTTCAAATTTCAAAATGCCCGACTGGACATGGCAAAATTAAATCTCCGATGTGCTGTGGTTCAGACATGACATGCTCTGTTAGCTAAATAAGAATTTATTAAGCTTTTTATTAACATCATCTGATTGTTCAATAGTTGCTCCGTGCTTTGCATTTTTGATTATATATAAAATACTACCTTTTATTTCTTTACTAATTTTCTCACTCATTTGAGGAGTGGAGCCAACCTCATTTTCACCCGTCATAATTAAAGTTGGCATTTTAAAATTATTAAAATTCAGTGAATAATTATCAGAGTTTACAAATATTTTGTATGCTG
>JAQBWI010000080.1 GCA_027625355.1 Pseudomonadota bacterium | reverse complement strand
CAATCAATAATATCAATATCTCAATGTATTTGTATTGAAATAACTAATATTTATTGTATTTTTTTTTAATGAATATTTTAAGCTTCAATTCTTCACTTGGGTGGATTACTCTTTTTGAGAAAAATAACTCTATAACCTCTATAAAATTTGGAAAGAATAAGAACGTAGGTAAAAATCCTGTCTTAAAAGAATTAAAAAAGCAAATTATTGAATACACAAAAGGAAAAAGAAAATTTTTTTCAGTAAAGATTCATATAGAAGGATCTGTATTGCAAAAAAAAATATGGAACAAGTTAAGAAATATTAAATATGGGAAAACAAAATCATATGGTGATATTGCAAAAGAATTAGGAACTTCTCCACGTTACGTAGGTAATGTATGTGGACAGAATAATCATTTATTAGTTATTCCATGCCATCGTGTTGTAAGATCAGATGGTGTCTTAGGAGGATTTTCTGGTCTTGGTGGAATAAAATTAAAAAAAAAAATTTTAAAATTAGAACAAGATGAATAAAGAAATTTTGATTTTTCAACACTCAGATATTGTTACAGCCGGATATTTATTAGATCTTTTAGAAAAAGATGGAATATTTTTAACTACAGTTAGGTTAGATAAAAAAGATAAAATACCTAATAATCTTGAAAAATTTCATGCTATGATTTGTTTAGGTGGGGAAATGAATACTAATATGGAAGATACCTATCCATGGATATTAGATGAAAAAGAAGCAATTAAAAAATTTGTCATTGAAATGAGAAAACCTTACTTGGGTATTTGTTTAGGTGCACAATTGTTAGGAGAAGTTCTTGGGGGAAAAATAGTTAGAACAAAACCTCCAGAAATTGGCATACTTAATATAGAGATGTTTGCTAACCATTTAAAAGATAAAGTTTTTAGAAATTTTGACTCAAAATTTAAAGTTTTGCAGTGGCATAGTTATGAAGTGCAAGATTTAGAGTCAGTAAAAAACGTATTCTTATTAGCTTCTTCAGAATCAACTAAATATCAAATTTTTAGGTATAAAGATTATGCGTATGGAGTTCAGTTTCACACTGAAATTAAAGAAGATACTATCTCTAGTTGGAGTAAAATACCCGAGCTTAAGGCAGTTATAGAAAGTAATTTAGGTAAAAATGCTTTGCATTCATTAGATAAAGAGGGATATAAAAATGTTAAAAATATGAAATTAAATACAGAAAAATTGTATGAAAATTTTAAAAAAATTTTATAATGAATATATTAACTAGGGAGATAAAATGAAAAAAATAAAAGGACCTGCTATATTTCTTGCACAGTTTATAGGTGATAAGGAGCCTTTTAATACACTGCATGGACTTGCTAAATGGGCTTCAGGATTAGGTTATAAAGGAGTGCAACTTCCCTCGTGGGCTGACCATATTTTTAGTGTTGATAAAGCAGCTGAAAGTAAAAACTATTGTGAGGAAATCACAGGAGTATTAAAAGAAAATAACTTAGAATTAACTGAAATATCTTCACATATAACAGGTCAGTTAGTAGCAGTTCACCCTGCATATGATGCGCTTTTTGATAATTTTGCTGATGAAAACGTGAAAGGTAATCCAAGTGCAAGAACACGATGGGCAATAAATAAAATGATGAATGTTGCTAAAGCATCAAAAAATTTAAATCTAACTGCTGCTGGAACATTTTCTGGAGCATTGGCGTGGCCTTATATTTATCCTTTTCCACAAAGACCTGAAGGCTTAGTGGAGGAAGCTTTTGATGAGTTGGCTAAGAGATGGACCCCTATTCTCAATGAATTTGATAATAACGGAGTTGATCTTTGTTATGAAATACATCCATCAGAAGATTTGCATGATGGAATTTCTTTTGAAATGTTTTTGGAAAGAGTTCAAAATCATACACGATGTAATATGTTATATGACCCAAGTCATTATGTACTTCAACATCTTAATTATCTAGATAATATTGACATTTATAATGATAAAATAAAAATGTTTCATGTAAAGGATGCTGAGTTAAACCCAACTGGTAGACAAGGCGTTTATGGTGGTTTTCAGTCTTGGGTTAATAGAGCAGGGCGCTTTAGATCACTCGGTGATGGTCAGGTTGATTTTAAATCAATTTTTTCTAAACTATCTGCAAACAATTTTGACGGCTGGGCAGTTCTTGAATGGGAATGTTGTATCAAGAGTCCTGAGCAGGGAGCAGCAGAAGGAGCTCCATTTATTCAAAAACATATTATTGAAGTAACTGAAAAAGCATTTGATGATTTTGCTGGCTCAGGAATCGATAAAGATACAAACAAAAAATTATTAGGATTATAAAAAAATTTTTAAATGAAGAAAAAATTAAGACTAGGTATGGTTGGTGGAGGTCAAGGAGCTTTTATAGGTGCGGTTCATCGTTTATCTGCAAGAATGGATGATAAATATGAGTTTCTTGCAGGATGCTTATCTTCCACACCAGAGAAAGCTGAACTATCTGCAAAAGAATTAGGCTTAGACCTAACAAGAAGTTATCCTGATTATAAAACCATGGCTGAGCAAGAATCACAAAGAGATGATGGTGTTGAAGTTGTTTCAATAGTAACACCAAATCATATGCATGCTGGACCTGCTATAGAGTTTTTAAACAAAGGTATTCATGTTATTTGTGATAAACCAATGACGGCTACAATGGATGATGCAAATGAATTAATGAGAGCTATAAAATCATCCAAAGCTCATTTCTTCCTCACTCATAACTATTCTGGTTATCCTGTAATAAGAGAAATGCGATCCTTAGTTAAAAATGGTGAACTTGGTAATTTACGTATTGTCAAAGGAGCATATTTGCAAGGTTGGTTGGGATCTAAAGAAGAGGACTCTGGCTCTAATAAGCAAGCAGAATGGAGAACAGACCCAAAACGAAGTGGTGCAGCAGGAGCTGTTGGAGATATTGGCAGTCATACAATGCATCTTCTCGAATTTGTTACTGGATTAAAGTGCAAGTCTGTTGCTGCTGATTTAACAACCTTTGTTGAAGGAAGAAAGTTAGATGATGATGCCTCAATAATGATTAGAATGACTGAAAACGTTAAAGGAAATTTATCAATTTCACAAATTGCAACTGGTCAAGAAAACAACTTTACTATCTCTATTTATGGTGAAAAAGGAGCGCTTCATTGGGCACAAGAAAATCCAAATTATGCAAGATTTTCAAGAGTTGGAAAAGCAGATCAAATTATTACAAGAGGTGGAGCAATTCAAAATGAAAATTCATATGCTCCAATTCGTATTCCACCAGGTCATCCTGAAGGGTATCTAGAAGGATTTGCACAAATTTATTCAGATGCTGCTGATATTATTCTAAATCATAAAAATAAAAATGAATTATTAGAGTTATTACCAGGTGGTGATTCGGGAATGCAAATAATGAAGTTTATTAATGCTTCAGTTAAATCAAGTAATAATAACAGTATTTGGACAGATTTAAGCTCTATTTAAAGAATGCATAGTTATATATGCAATTTTTGCATATTAGTTTTTCTTATTTTTAACTTACAATTTTTATTATTATAACTAAATAGATCTATACGTTCATTATGTTTTACATGACGGAAGTAGACGAAAGTCGAAGGAACGCATGCAGAGTTATTAAATCGTTCAATATGCACAAGCATATCGGAAGTAGGTTATACCGAAGGAACGCGGATCTTATTCTTTAATTTCCATAGCTAAGCATGAAAAGTAACACATAGCTCAAGGTGAGCTGTGTTGGTGAAATTTATTGTGGAGGTTTTATGCCCAAACTAAAAATGTCCCTATTAACTATAATAGGTGGACTGACTTTATTATCTTCCTCAGCGTATGCTGGTGTTGATGCTGAAGTTTCGTATATATTAAATACTCTTTTATTTCTCATTGGTGGTTTTCTTGTAATGTGGATGGCTGCTGGGTTTGCAATGTTAGAGTCAGGACTCGTTACATCGAAAAGTGTATCAACAATTGCAGCTAAAAATATTGGTCTTTATTCTATTGCAGGATTAATGTTTTGGTTAGTTGGTTATAATCTCGCATATGGCATCCCTGAAGGTGGTTACATAGGGACCTTTCTACCATGGAGTGATGCAAGCTCTGTTGATACTGGTTATTCTGATGGTTCAGATTGGTTTTTTCAAATGGTATTCTGTGCAACAGTTTGTTCGATTGTTTCTGGAACTTTAGCTGAGAGAATAAAAATCTGGCCTTTCTTTTTGTTTTGTGCAATTTTAGCTGGAATTATTTATCCAATTGAAATGGGATGGCAATGGGGTGGTGGCCACTTAGCTGCTGCTGGATTCTCTGATTTTGCAGGATCAACTCTTGTGCATAGTGCAGGTGCTGCTGCAGCATTAGCGGGTGCAATATTGCTTGGTCCAAGGTTGGGTAGATTTACAGAAACAGGAGAAGCAGCTCCAATGCAACCTTTTGCTAGCTCTTCTATACCTCTTGCTACACTTGGTGTGTTTATCCTCTGGATGGGGTGGTTTGGATTTAATGGTGGATCACAATTAGCTATGGGGTCTTTTGAAGACTCAAGTGCCGTTGCAACAATTTTCATTAATACTAACTTAGCAGCGTGCGCAGGCGTAATGGCTTGTGCTGCGGTATCAAGACTAGTAACTGGAAAAACAGATGTAATCATGATGTTAAATGGCGCATTAGGTGGATTAGTTGCAATTACGGCAGAACCTTTGGCTCCATCTCCATTCCTAGCGATTATTATAGGCGCTATTGGTGGTATCATTGTTTTCTTTGGAACTGGATTACTCTTGAAGCTTAAAATTGACGATGTAGTTGGTGCAATCCCAGTACATGGTTTTGCTGGAATTTTTGGAACTTTGGTTGTTCCATTGACCAATTCATCAGCAAGTTTTGGGGCTCAATTAACCGGAATTATCTGGGTAAATTTATTTGTATTTATCGTGGCTTTTGCAGTCTGGTACTTAATGAAGATTACAATGGGTATACGTATAAGTGAAGAAGCTGAAAAACTTGGTACTGATAAAGCAGAAGTAGGTGTGATGGCCTATTCCATTAGGGATTAAATTCACTTTAAGAAGATGAATTTAATCAAATATTAATAAATCTTTAATATTAGAGGGTCTTTTAGACCCTCTAATTTAAGGGAGATCAATATGAATGCTGAAGAAATAATTAAATTAAATAAACAAGCTTTATATTCTAGCTTAACGAGTTCAGATATTTTTGGAAAGTTTTTTAATAAGTCCATTTTACATTATGCTGCAATAATGGAAGTTTTTTCTTTTAATAAATTGGGTGGAATTTCTTATGAGAAACTATGCTATAATATACCGAAATCATTAGGGTCAAGATCTAGTATTCAAAACTTATTAAATGAAG
>JAQBWI010000079.1 GCA_027625355.1 Pseudomonadota bacterium | reverse complement strand
CCCTATTAAATCAGATTTGCCAGAGACAAAAAAAAGAGGAGAAAACTATATACTTGTCTATAAAATAATCGGTAGTGATCAAAATATTGTTCAGGTAGAAGCTGGCTATCAATATAATTTAGATAAAGATATAATTGTTAAAATAGATAATACTTCTTTTGATTTTTATTCAACAGAAGATTCATCTGAAACTGCATGGACAGACAACGATGAGAAGGTTATTTATGCAATGAAAAAAGGTTTAGAGTTAGTGCTAATTGGTCAGTCAAACAGGGGAACAATGACTAAGGATACTTATACTTTAAAAGGATTTACATCAGCCTTAAATAAATTAAACGAAGATTGTTAAAATGCCTAAAAAAATTGTTTTAGCTTATTCTGGAGGTTTAGATACAAGTGTAATATTAAAATGGCTTCAAGAAAAATATCAATGCCCAGTTGTAACATTTACAGCAGATTTAGGTCAGGGAGAAGAGCTATCACCTGTAAGAGGTAAGGCAGAGTCTCTTGGTGTTAAGGAAGTTTTCATTGAAGATTTAAGAGAAGATTTTGTAAAAAATTATGTCTTTCCAATGTTTAGAGCCAATGCAATTTATGAAGGTACATATTTTTTAGGAACCGCTATAGCAAGACCTTTAATTGCAAAAAGACAAATTGAAATTGCTAAAGAAGTTGGTGCAGATTCAGTAGCTCACGGAGCAACGGGCAAAGGTAACGATCAGGTTAGGTTTGAATTAGGGTATTATGCAAATAATTCAAAAATAAAAGTTATATCTCCGTGGAGAGAATGGGAATTAAATTCAAGAAATCAGTTAATTGATTTTGCAGAAAAACACCAAATACCTATAGCAAAAGACAAAAGAGGAGAGTCGCCCTTTAGTACAGATGCTAATCTTCTTCATACTTCTTCAGAGGGAAAAGTTCTTGAGGATCCTTGGATAGAAGCCCCGGAGTATGTTTACTCAAGAACTAAATCAATTAAAGACTCTAAGGAGCACCCTGATGAAATAGTAATATCTTTTAATAAAGGCGATGCCGTAGCAATAAACGAAAGAAAATTAAAACCACATGAGCTTTTGACTAAGTTAAATAATTATGGATTTGACCACGGGATTGGAAGAGAAGATATTGTTGAAAATCGTTTTGTAGGTATGAAATCAAGAGGTGTTTATGAAACTCCAGGTGGAACTATTTTAGCAAAGGCACATAGAGCAATTGAGAGTATAACTCTAGATAGAGGAGAGGCTCATTTAAAAGATGAAATAATGCCAAAATATGCTGAAACTATTTACAATGGTTTGTGGTTTTCCTCTGAAAGAATTGCAATGCAAAAATTAATTGACTCTACACAAATAAATGTGACTGGTGATGTAAGGTTAAAATTGACTAAAGGAAATGTAATTGTTGTTGGAAGAAGATCTCCATTTAGCAGATATAATCTTTCCCTTGTTTCCTTTGATGAGGTTGGAGATTATGACCAGAAAGATGCTGAAGGATTTATTAAAATTACATCATTAAGACTGAAAAATTAAAAAGATGGGTCTAGGTGATGATTTAATGATCACTGGAATTGTTGAACAAGAATATATTAAGCATCCTGACAAACAAATAGTTATTGGAAGTTTAAAAAGAAATTTAATTTTTGACTCTTTAGTCTATTTGAACAATCCTAAAATTACACCTTCAGATAAAATTAATAAAAATAAGCCAGTTCACTTTATAGATTATAATGATGAAAATAGATTTTACATAAATTATGAAAAATGCGATCATAATAATCTGGCTTGGAGAACTGATTTTAAACCTATTCCTGGAAGGATGTATTTTTCAAAAACTGAAATAAGCGATGCTAAAAGTATTTTAAAAAAAGCTAATATTTTTTGGTCCAAAAAAGCAGAAATTAAACACAAAGGTATAATTTTTTTTGAGTCTTATTCTACAAAAAATAATCATGAGTTTTATACATATAAAATGAAAAATAAAAATTGGGGTGAGAAAAATTGGACAAGATTAATTGATAGATTAAAAGATAAATATTTAATTATTCAATCAGTCCATGGAGAAGCAAAAAAAATAGATGGAGTTTTTTATTCTGAAAATGAATTTGATTTTAGAACTGCATGTGCTGTATTGAATAATTGCGACATGTATTTAGGAAATGAAGGTGGTTTTGGTCATGCTGCTGCTGCTCTTAATAAAAAAGCATTAATTTATTTTGGAGGATGGATTAGTCCTCAATCAACCGGTTATGCTATGCACGAAAACATATATTATAATGATTTAACTTCACCTTGTGGTGCTGTCGGGTACCTATGTGATCATTGTGATAAAGCAAGGGAAAGCATCACAGTCGAATATTTAGAAGAAAAAGTAAAATTAATATTACAATAAAATCAAGTTATTGATTTTTATTTTTAAAAGCAATCGTTGTATTTCTTAAAAGACACGCAATTGTCATTGGGCCTACTCCACCAGGCACTGGTGTGATTGCTGATGCGTTTTTTGATGCTTCATCAAAGTCAACATCTCCAACAAGTTTATTTTTAATCTCTCCCTCAACTTCAGATTTAATACGATTAATTCCTACATCAATTACAACTGCCTCTTTTTTAATCCAATCACCTTTAACCATCTTTGGTCTACCAACTGCAGCAATAACAATATCAGCTTTTTTACATACCTCATCAATATTTTTTGTTCTTGAGTGAGCTATTGTAACTGTGCAAGACTCTTTCAATAATAATTGGGCCATTGGTTTGCCTACTATATTTGATCTACCAATAACTACAGCGTTTTTACCTGATAAATCAACACCTAAACTTTTAAGCATTATTAAACAACCGTAAGGGGTGCAAGGAATGAGTAAATTTTCATCATTATGACTTGCAATTGATAATTTACCAACATTTAAAGGATGAAATCCATCAGCATCTTTTTCTGGATGTATTGAGTCTAATACTAGTTGCTCATTTATATTTTTTGGTAGAGGCAGCTGAACAAGAATTCCATTAACTTTATCTTGATTATTTAATGTATTAACAATTTTGAGTAATTCCTCCTCAGTTGTTTCTTCAGGTAAATGATGATCAAAAACATCTATACCAACCTCTTTTGCACTTTTAGTTTTTGCCTTAACATAAACACTGCTAGCTGCTACGTTGCCCACCTGAACCACAGCTAATCCTGGCACCTTTCCAGTCTTTATTTTTAAATCATCAATCTCTTCTTTAAGTTCATTCCTTAAATTTTGTGCTATTTCATTTCCATTAATTAAACTAGTCAAATTACCTCGGCCAATATTCAATCAGTAAACTTTTAATAAACCACAATCCTAAATAAACAACTATTGGAGATATATCAATTGTTCCAAAATTAGGAATATATCTTCTAACTAGGTTTAAACTAGGCTCACAAAGACGATACATAGCCTCCATAACACTATAAACAATGCGGTTAGATGAGTTAATAATGTTAAAGTTTAATAACCACGTTGCAACTATATAAATTAATAAAATAAACTGATAAAGGTTTATGATTTGTATTATTATTAGCCCTAAAAGAGAATTCATTTAGATGAGTAATTAGTTAATTTATCATTATATTGCAAAGGGAAATATTGTTTTTTTATTTTCTACAAGTGTATTAATACAAATCACTTTAATATTTTTTAGTTTATCCTGAAAATTTAAAAACTTTTCATGCCACCATTTAGGAGGTTGAATGTTAATATGAGCATTTTTTCCATTTGGAAGTAATGCAATGGCTGGAAAACATGCAATATTTATAAATAAATATTTTTTTGCATTGGTAAGTAATTTCCCCAAAACCCAATCAATGTCATCTGTAGGAATATGTTCGAGCACATCTACACATATCACTTTATCATAACTTTTATTTTCATTAAAATTAGAATTTTCTTCAAAACATGGATCATATAAATCTATATCTATATCCCAATAATCTCGTAAAGACTTTATTTGAAGACCATATGGGTTAGATGGATTGTTATAGAAAAATCCTTTTCCACAGTCATAGTCTAGCATATTGCTAATTTTGTTTTTTGTAATAATTTCTTTAATTAATTTTGCAAAAAGGAGTGTACTTTTTCCATTGTATGCTTCGTCTGCTGTTCTTATCTCGCCATTGGATAATTTATACCCTTCAAGATGCATTTTTTTATAATATTAAATATTTTCAAAGTATTCTTTTGATTGTTGAGAATTAGATATAAAAAAAGCGGTCTTATACTTAGACCGCTTTTAATAAAATAAGAAGTAGTTTTTTACATAGAAATATCTCTACCAAACCATTTTTTGGTGATCTCACCTGTTGTGCCATCAG
This sequence comes from Pseudomonadota bacterium, assembly GCA_027625355.1. Taxonomy (GTDB): domain Bacteria; phylum Pseudomonadota; class Alphaproteobacteria; order HIMB59; genus CACPNW01. The sequence goes on along the minus strand of JAQBWI010000079.1, from coordinate 1,100 downwards.
CTGACATTTCAGCAATAACTTCATTCCACATTTCTAATATATCAGTATCTTCTTTTCTGATTGCTCCACCAACTCCGTCACCAAAAACACCACCAGAGAAAGTAGGTCCTGTGAAAGCTACGTTTACTCCTCCGCCAGACTCCATAAAGTCAATTATTGATCCTACGTCTGCAAGAACCGCATCACACCTTCCTGCTCGTAAATCTAAATTATGATCATCAACGCTTTGATATAATCTAACTTTAACAGCTCCGGACATATATTTTTCAAGAAAATTTTGGTGAATTGTTGAGGATTGAACACAAACCGTAGCTCCGCTCATAGCTGCTATTAGTTGCCCAATTGCTGCTTGTTCTTTGCCGCCAGCATTATTTAAATTAACTTTGTTTACTCCACCAGTAAATTTAGCTACTGATAATCCTTCAAGTCCACTACCTTTCATGACAGCAAATCTTGCACCATCAGTCATATAACCATTAGTAAAATTAACTTTTTCTTTTCTTTCTTCAGTAATTGACATCCCAGCAATTATGATGTCATATTTTCCTTGAAGTAAAGCAGGAATAATTCCATCCCAATCTTGAGTTACCCACTCACAATCAACACCCATTCTTGCACAAGCCTCATTACCAAAATCAATTTCAGCACCTTCGAGATCTCCTGCTGAGTTTAGGTTATTCCAAGGAGGATAAGCCCCCTCAGTACCAATTCTTATAGATTTAGCATTACTTATTGTTGTTAAGCTTAATAAACCTAATGATAATAAGATTAATAAAATTTTTTTCACACTTCCTCCTTATGTATTACTTTAGGAAAGTAATTTATATGTATTTATAAAGAATCAATATATTCAAAATAAAAAAATACAATTTAAATACTACTCCGGTTTAGTTTTTTTTGAATGATTAAAGAAAATTATCATTGATAAAATTACTAAAATGAAAGGAAAAAGCCATAAAAATAGATTTTTTAAATTAAAATATGGTTTGAACAAAATATACTCACCATATCTTTTAGTTAAAATTTTTTTTATTTCCTTTTCATTTAAACCTTCTTGAAATTTTTCTTTAACAAATTTTTTTATATCTTTAGAATAGTCT
>JAQBWI010000078.1 GCA_027625355.1 Pseudomonadota bacterium | reverse complement strand
ATTAATACTTTCTCCTATTCCTTTTTTTAATTTTGAAATCTCTTTTGTCATTTCTTCAATTTTCAACTCTAAAGCATTATCATTACTTAAATTATCAGTAATTTTTTTTATTTCTTCGATAGTTGTATTTATTTGCGATAATTTTTTGTTTATTGTCATATTTTTTATTAATAATATAAATTTAAAATGTCACTTTAATGCAAATTAATATTAGTGTAAAAGACATCAAATACCGAGGAATTTTGAAAACTAATAATAAATATACACAAAATGTATCCCAATTAGCAAATTGTATACGTTTTTTAGCAATTGATGCTGTTCAAAAAGCTAATTCTGGTCATCCAGGTATGCCCATGGGTATGGCTGATATTGCAACTGTTTTGTATGAAAAGCATTTTAAATTTGATCCAAATGATCCAAAATGGATTGATAGAGATAGGTTTATTCTTTCAAATGGTCATGGCTCCATGCTTTTATATGCATGTTTATATTTAACTGGATACAAAGATATAAATCTTGAAGATATTAAAAACTTTAGGCAACTCAAATCTCCAACCGCTGGTCATCCAGAATATGGTGAACTTGATGGCATTGAAACAACAACCGGTCCATTATCACAAGGACTTTCAAATGGTGTAGGTTTTGCAATGGCAGAAAAGAAATTATCGTCTTCTTTAGGTCAAGATTTAATAAATCATTTTACATACGTATTTGCTGGTGATGGATGTTTGATGGAAGGTTTAAGTCATGAGGCTTGTAGCTTGGCTGGCCATCTTAAATTAAACAAACTAATCGTTTTCTTTGATGATAATTCAATTTCAATAGATGGGCCTTTATCTCTAAGTAGCAGTGATGATGTCACTCAAAGGTTTAAATCTTATAATTGGAATATTTTAACTATTGATGGTCATAATCATGATGAAATAGACGATGCTATAGTTAATGCAAAAAGTTCAGATAAGCCCACTTTGATTTGTTGTAAAACAAAAATTGGATTTGGCTCACCGAATAAAGAATCAAAATCTTCCTCTCATGGCTCTCCATTAGGTAGTGAAGAAATAGAATTAACTAGAAAAAATTTAGATTGGGATTGTGATCAATTTATTATTCCTGATGATCTTCTAGAACAATGGAGAGGTTTTGCAAAAAAAAATATTGAAATCAAAAAAAATTGGCAAAATAAAAATAAAGATTTTTTAAAATCTGATAAATTTGAAGAATTTTTTAATTTAAAATTAGAAGATAAAACAAAAGAAGAAATAGTAAACTTCAAAAAAACTTATGCAGTTGATGAAACAAAATATGCAACTCGTAAAGCCAGTGAAAAAAGTCTTGAGCTACTGAATAATCATATACAAAATTTTATTGGTGGTTCAGCTGATCTTACTGGCTCAAATAATACAAAAACTAGTGAGATGGGTATTTTTAATGCTGACAACTATAAGGGGAGTTATGTGTATTATGGAATAAGAGAACACGCCATGGCTGGTATCATGAATGGATTAGCTCTTCATGGAGGAATAAGGGCTTATGGAGGGACTTTTTTGGTGTTTTCTGATTATTGTAGACCTTCAATAAGACTCGCTGCACTTATGAATATTCCAGTTATTTATGTAATGACGCATGACTCAATTGGCCTTGGTGAAGATGGTCCAACTCATCAACCCGTAGAGCATTTAGCTGCATTAAGAGCTATACCAAACTTAAAAGTTATAAGACCATGTGATATGATAGAAACAATTGAGTCTTGGGAGATTGCTTTGGAGACCAAGAGCCCGACTATTTTAGCTCTAACTAGGCAAAGTCTTCCAACTTTTAAAAGAGAGTCCTATAATGAAAACATGGTCAATAAAGGCGCTTATGTAATTAAAAATTATACTGAATACCATGCATCAATTTTTGCCTCAGGTTCTGAAGTAGAAATAGCTGTTGAGGCTTCTAATAAATTAAAGGACAAGAATATTAATTTAAGAGTTATATCATTTCCTTCAATGGAATTATTTGAAAATCAAAATAACGAATATAAAAAAAATATTATAGGTGAAAAACCACTTTTTGCAATTGAGGCTGGTGTAATAAACGGATGGGAAAAATATATTAATCATAATAACTTTATTGGAATGAATTCTTTTGGAGAAAGTGGTCCCTATAAGGATGTTTACAAGCATTTTGGTATAACCTCTGATGAAATTTGTAAGAAAATCCAGTTACAATTAAATTTATAAAAAATAAGGAAGGAAGATAATGAAAGTAGCAATTAACGGCTTTGGCAGAATAGGAAAATTAGTATTCAGGGCTTTTTTAGAAAAGAATTTAAAAGGTGTTGATATAGTTGCAATAAATGAACTAGGAAGTTTAGAATCAAGTTTGCATTTAATGCAATATGATAGTGTTCACGGAAAACTACCTATTCAAATTGATAAAACTAAAGATGGTTTAAAATATAAAAATAAAATAATTAAATTTTTCAGTGAAAGAGATCCGTTAAATTTACCCTGGAAAAAACTAAACGTTGATATTGTTTTAGAATGCAGTGGTGTTTTTGCGTCAAAAGAAAAAGCTAGCGGCCACCTTAATGCTGGTGCAAAAAAAGTAATAATTTCTGCTCCAGGATCAAATGTTGATGCTACTATTGTTCAAGGCGTAAACAATCAGATTTTAACTAAAAAGCATAATGTTATTTCTAATGGCTCCTGTACAACAAATTGCCTAGCTCCAGTTGCAATGATTCTAGATAAAGGAGTTGGTATTGAAAATGGTTTTATGACAACAATACACAGTTACACAGGTGATCAAAGAACTGTTGATCAAACACATAGTGACTTTAGAAGAGCGAGAGGTGCGGCAATTTCAATGATACCTACATCGACTGGAGCAGCAAAAGCATTAAGTTTGGTTCTTCCAAAGTTAAAAGGAAAGCTTGATGGAACTGCAATCAGAGTTCCTACACCAAATGTATCACTGATTGATTTAACATTCACTTCAAAGAAAAAAACCTCTGTGGAAGAAATCAATAAATTAATGGTTCAAGCAAGTAAAACTAAAAATCTAAAAAATATCTTAACAACAAATAAACTGCCACTAGTTTCAATTGATTTTAATCATAACTCTAGTAGTTCAGTATTTGACTTAACTCAAACACAAGTTCTGAATGGCAAATTTTGCAGAGTATTGTCTTGGTATGATAATGAATGGGGCTTTTCAAATAGAATGATAGATACAATGCTTGATTTTAGAAAACTATTATAGGTGGAAAAAAAATTAATTGCTTTTACAATTAACACCCTGGAGGAAGCAGGAAGTATTATTCTTGGAAGTAAAATTTACAAAGTCAAACCAATTTTACATTTAAAAAAATACTTCCTTTTAGGTTTTGGAGTTGAATTTATTTTAACTTTTCGAGAAATGTTAATCTCTAAGTATGGAAAATCAAGCTTTAAACTATTTGTAGATTGTGGGTTTGATCAAAGCCTTGCTATTAATATGGCAAATAAAAAAATTAATTATTTGAAGCTTAAAAGCAATTCTATCATTTTATCAAAGCTTAACAATATAGCTTATAAAAATACAGTTTTATTAAATCCATCTTTTAATATAGTAGATTGCCGAAATAGAAAAAAAATAAATTTAAAATTAAAAAAATTGTATTCTAAGGAAAAAAAATGAAAATCGATGGAAATCAAATTAAAATAGGTAATATTTTAGAAATCAACTCAAAGTTATGGCGAGTTTTAAAAACACAGCACACTCAACCAGGAAAAGGCGGTGCTTACCTTCAAGTTGAGATGAAAGAAATTCGCGAAGGCACAAAAATGAATGAGAGATTTAGATCTTCAGAAAGTGTTGAGCGAGCAATTCTGGATGAAAAAATATGTCAATATTTATACTCTGAGAATAATAAGTTTATATTCATGGATAACGCCACTTATGAGCAAATTGAAATTGGAGATGATATTATTTCAGATGAACAATCAAAATTTTTTATTGAAAATGATAATATTAACATACAATTTTATGAGGGTTCAGTTGTGGGTCTAGAACTTCCTGAGAGTGTAACGCTTAAAGTTGAAGAAACTGAGGCAGTGGTTAAAGGTCAAACTGCGGCGTCTTCCTATAAACCTGCATTGTTAACTGGTGGAATAAAAACATCTGTCCCTCCATTTATCACAACCGAAGATTTTGTAATCATAAGCACTGCCGACTCTAGTTATATTGAGAAAGCTAAAAAATAATGTTGCCCTCAACAATAAATATATTTGAGAAAGCTTCCAGAAAAGCTGGGAAAATATTAGCAAGAGATTTTGGAGAAATAGAAAATTTACAAATAAAATCTAAAAGTCTTGGAGATTTTGTTACAAGTGCTGACTTAAAGGTCGAGCAATCACTATTAGAAACGCTTAAGTACTATTATCCTAATGCTAATTACTTAACAGAAGAGTCAGGTTCAATAAAAGGTGATGGGGAAACAATTGTAATTGATCCAATTGATGGAACTTCAAATTTTATTCACGGCATTCCACATGTGGCTATTGTTATTGGTAAAATTGTAAATGATCAAATTACAGACGGTATAATTTATAATCCCATATTAAATGAGTTTTATTGGGCATCTCTTGGTAAAGGCGCTTGGTGCAATAATAAAAGAATTAGAGTTTCAAAAAGACAAGATCTTGTTGAATGTTTAATAGGTACAGGAACACCTTTCGGAAAAAGAATTTACCCTAATTATTACAAAGAATTAGAGAAAATCTCTAAATTATCAGCAGGCGTTAGAAAGCTTGGTGCAGCAGCGCTAGATTTAGCCTATGTGTCGTCTGGTAAGATGGATGGATTTTGGGAAAAAGATTTAAATTTATGGGATGTCTCTGCAGGAGTTTTACTTATCAAAGAAGCTGGAGGACGTGTAACGGAGCCACAAGGAAATAATTGGACTACTAAATCTAGGGATATTTTAGTCTCGAACACATTAATTCATGAAAAGTTGTTAGAAAATCTTACTTTACTTTAGAGTGGATATAACTATAAGCCTTTATCAATGAAAAAAAAAATTCATCCAGATTATCACGATATAAATGTCCAAATGACAGATGGATCTATTTTTAAAACGAGATCAACCTGGGGCAAAGAAAATGATACTTTAAAACTTGAGATTGATCCCAAATCTCATCCAGCTTGGACTGGGGGAAAGGCCAGTTTAAATGAATCTGAAGGCCAAGTAGCTAGATTCCAAAAAAGATTCAAAGGCCTTAAAGTTTAATAATTATTTAAACATATTTTCAGCATCACTAATTAACTTTTTCTTCTTAACTTTTTCAATATTGACTCTGTCAATCTCATTTTTAAGCTCTAAAATGTAATTATCTAAATCCTCAACACTAAAATCATCAAGATTGAGAGATTTGAAGGATTTTTTACTTTCCTCATATTCTAAAAATTCATTCATATGCAATTATTTTATATAA
>JAQBWI010000077.1 GCA_027625355.1 Pseudomonadota bacterium | reverse complement strand
AAAATAGAACTTTTAAAAAGAGAACAAAACGTGTACAAAAAAACATGATTTGCAAGAATCATAATAAAAAACTAACAAATATTGGAGAAAACAATGTCTCAAGCTAAATTAAAGGTAGTAGAAAATAACACAATGGATAAAGAAAATAGAAGTAAGTCATTAGAAGCGGCAGTTAGTTTAATAGAAAAAAACTATGGAAAAGGCTCAATTATGAAGCTGGGATCAAAAGCTAATGTAGATATAGAATCAATATCAACTGGCTCTCTTGGTTTGGATATAGCTTTAGGTATAGGTGGAGTTCCAAAAGGAAGAATAGTGGAGATATATGGACCTGAAAGTTCAGGAAAAACAACGCTAGCAACTCATATTGTTGCTGAGTCTCAAAAAAAAGGAGGGAACTGCGCGTTTATTGATGCTGAGCATGCGCTTGACCCCGCATATGCAAAAAAATTAGGTGTTAATCTTGAAGAGCTTTTAATATCTCAGCCTGATACAGGCGAGCAAGCTTTAGAAATAGCAGATTCCCTTATAAAATCTGGAGGTATTGATGTTCTTGTAATCGATTCTGTTGCTGCATTAGTTCCAAGAGCTGAGCTTGAAGGAGACATGGGGGATTCTTTACCAGGTTTACAAGCCAGATTAATGAGTCAAGCACTTAGAAAACTTACTAGCTCTATAGCTCAATCAAACACATTGGTTGTTTTTATAAATCAGCTTAGAATGAAAATTGGCGTAATGTTTGGTAGTCCTGAAACTACAACAGGTGGAAATGCTCTAAAATTTTATTCTTCTGTTAGAATGGATATAAGACGAATAGGTGCAATTAAAGACAAAGATGAAATTGTTGGTAATCAGACAAGAGTTAAAATTGTTAAAAATAAAGTTGCTCCTCCATTTAAGGTTGTAGAATTTGATATTATGTATGGTGAAGGCATCTCTAAACTTGGTGAACTTGTAGATCTTGGAGTAAAAGCTGAAATTATTGATAAGGCTGGATCTTGGTTTGCTTATAAAGATCAAAAAATTGGGCAAGGTAGAGAAAATGTTAAAAACTTTCTAAGAGATAATCCTCCTATAGCTCAAGAAATTGAAAATAGAATTCTTGAAAATGCAGGAGTTGTTGAAAAAGCCATGATGGAAGGTGAGATCAAACCTAAAGCTAAGGAAGAAAAAGCTGAAGAATAATTAATATTTATATTGGTTTTAAAGAAAGGGGCTTAGCCCCTTTTTTTTGGTTAGACATAGTAAAAATCAAGTTATAATACGTCATCATGAATTCCAGTGAAATTAGATCAATTTTTTTAAATTATTTCAATAAAAATGGACATGAAATTGTGCATTCAAGTCCTCTTCTACCTCATAATGATCCTACTCTAATGTTTGCAAATTCTGGCATGGTTCAGTTTAAAAATATTTTTACCGGCAAAGAAAAAAGAGATTATAAGCGCGCAGTCACATCTCAAAAATGTGTTAGAGCAGGAGGTAAACATAATGATTTAGAGAATGTTGGTTACACTGCAAGACACCATACATTTTTTGAAATGCTAGGAAATTTTTCTTTTGGAGATTATTTTAAAAATGAAGCAATAGAATTTGCGTGGAATTTAATTACTAAAGAACTAGGTATTGATAAAAATAAATTACTTGTCACTGTTTTTAATGAAGACGAAGATGCCTACAGTTTATGGAAAAAAATTGCGGGTTTAAATGATGATAAAATTATAAAAATAAGTTCATCAGATAATTTTTGGTCAATGGGTGATACTGGACCTTGCGGACCTTGTTCTGAGATATTCTATGATCATGGAGATAAATATCCTGGAGGCCCTCCTGGAAGTCCAAATGAGGACGGTGACAGATTTATAGAAATTTGGAATTTAGTTTTTATGCAATTTGAGCAAATTAGCTCATCTAAGAGGATTAATCTTCCTAAGCCCTCAATTGATACAGGAATGGGTTTAGAGAGAATTACAGCGTTATTAAATGGCACTAATGATAACTATAACACTGATCTTTTTAACCCTCTTATAAATAAATCCATTCAATTACTAAACAATGAGAGTCTTAATGAAAGCCCAAGCCATAGAGTAATTGCAGATCATTTAAGATCGTCATCTTTTCTAATTGCAGATGGTGTAACTCCATCTAATGAAGGTAGGGGCTATGTCTTGAGAAGAATTATGAGAAGGGGAATGAGGCATGCTCACTCTCTAGGAAATAAAGACCCAATTTTTGCTAAAATTTTCCCTACATTACTCGAAACTTTTCAAAATTCTTTTCCTGAATTGGAAAGAGCCAAGGATTTGATTTTAAATACTTTTATGAATGAGGAAACCAAATTCAAAGAAACTGTTGAAAAGGGACTAAAAATTTTAGAAGAAGAAATTTCATCTTCTACAAAAAAATTAGATGGAGAAATTGCATTTAAATTATATGACACATATGGTTTTCCTTTAGATTTAACCCAAGATTACCTAAGATCACAAAATATTGATGTTGATATTGATGCATTCAATATAAAAATGAAAGAGCAGAAGGATAGGGCGCGCCAAAGTTGGAAAGGCACAGGGGATATAGAAGATCAAAAAAAATGGTTTCAAATTACTGAAAATTTAAGTCCAACCGAATTTTTAGGATATGATCAAACTGAAACTGAAAGTAAAATTATTTCTATTATTAAAAATGATACTGAAACTGAGCTTCTATCAGCGGATGATGAAGCTATAATCATTCTTAACCAAACACCTTTTTATGGAGAAAGTGGTGGCCAAATTGGAGATAGTGGAAAAATTATTTGTGAAGATAGTATTTTTGAAGTTTATGATACGACTAAATTATTTGGATCATTTTTTTTACACCATGGTAAAGTTAAGAATGGTCAATTTTCAAAAAAAGAAAGTGTAACTGCAATAATTGATACAAATAAACGTGAACTAACTAAGTGTAATCACTCTTCAACACATTTATTACATTCTTCTCTTAGAGAAGTTCTAGGCAACCATGTTTCTCAAAAAGGATCTTTAGTTAATAATGAAAAACTACGATTTGATTTTAGTCATAATGAGCCAATAAGCTCTGATAATATTATTAAAATTGAAAATTATGTTAAAAGGGAAATTGCTAAAAATTCTCCTGTTTATACAAAAATTATAGATCATAAAAAAGCAATTGAAGAAGGTGCTATGGCTTTATTTGGAGAAAAATATGGTGATGAAGTGCGCGTTGTATCTATGGGCAGTAAAGAGGGTGAAAAAATATTCTCAAAAGAATTATGTGGTGGCACTCATGTTAATTATACAGGGGATATAATTGATTTTAAAATTATTAATCAGTCAAGTGTTGCTTCAGGTATTAGAAGGTTAGAAGCTTTAACTAATATTTCAGTTAAGCAATTTGAAAATGAACAAATTCGATTACAACAACAAAAAGAAGATGATAATAAATTTAAAATTGATCAACTTGTTAAAGACATACAAAAAATTGATGGTAACTTTACATATTCCAATAAAAATAATGATAGTTTGTCATATCAAATTAAAGAATTAAGAAAAAACTTAGATAATAAGAAGCAAAATTTAAATAAAGAAAATACGTCTCAAAATATTATTAGTGAAAAGATTAATGATATAATGTTTGTATATCTGGTTGCAGATGATTATCCTCCTAAATTATTAAAGCAATTTGTAGATGATCAAAAAAATAAATATAAGCAAAAGTGTGTGTCTTTAATTATTTCTTCAAATAATAACAAACTATCAATTGTAATTGGTGCAACTAATGACATTGTCAATAATTTTGACTCCTCAAAAATCATTCAGGAAGTTTCACTTTTATTAGGTGGAAAGGGTGGTGGGGGCCGTAAAGATTTGGCCCAAGCAGGAGGTACCGATCTAACTAATTTAGAAGATGCGATTAATAAAATTAGAGATAATCTAAATTTTTAATTTTTCTTCCAAGTTGACTTTTAAAGCCTCTAGAAAATCTTCGGTATTAAGCCATTTTTGCTCAGAGCTAATTAGAATTGCTAAATCCTTAGTCATTTTCCCTGATTGAACAGTGCTTATACATGTATTTTCAAGACTATTAGCGAATTTGATCAAATCTATATTTTGATCAAATTTACCTCTAAACTGTAAACCTCTAGTCCAAGCAAATATTGATGCTATAGGATTAGTAGATGTCTCTAAGCCTTGTTGATGATTTCTGTAATGTCTTGTTACTGTTCCATGAGCTGCTTCCGCTTCTACTGTTTTTCCGTCAGGCGTCATTAACACACTTGTCATTAATCCTAGTGATCCATATCCTTGTGCGACAGAGTCTGATTGAACATCGCCATCATAGTTTTTACAGGCCCAAATAAAATTACCCTCCCATTTAAGAGCTGTTGCAACCATATCATCTATTAACCTATGTTCATAAACTATATTTTTTTCTTTAAATTTTTCAGCAAATTCTGTTTGAAATACATCTTCAAACAAAACTTTAAATCTTCCGTCATATACTTTTAAGATTGTGTTTTTTGTTGATAGATAAACTGGCCAGCCTAATTCTAGTCCATAGTTAAAGCAGGCTCGAGCAAAATCGATGATTGATTGATCAAGGTTGTACATGGATAAAGCTATTCCTTCTTTTTCAAAATTGTATACTTCTTTAGTAAAACCCTCACTTCCATCAGAAGGCTCAAATACCATTTTTAGTTTACCAGGTTTTGATATTAATGTGTCTGTCGCCCTATATTGGTCTCCAAAAGCGTGCCTGGCCACTACAATTGGTTTATTCCAGTTTGTAACTATTCTGGGAACATTTTTGCAAATAATTGGTTGTCTAAATATAGTTCCACCTAATATATTTCTGATTGTTCCATTTGGTGAGCGCCACATTTTTTTAAGATTAAATTCTTTAACTCTGTCTTCATCTGGGGTGATTGTTGCACATTTAATTCCCACACTATGCTCTTTTACAGCTTCGGCTGCATCAATAGTAATTTGATCGTCAGTTTTATCACGATTTACAACACTTAAATCAAAATATTTAATATCAAGGTCAACGTAAGGTAAGATTAATTTATCTTTTATAAATTCCCAGATTACTCTAGTCATTTCATCTCCGTCCATTTCAACGACTGGATTAACAACTTTTATTTTATTCATAATTTTAGATTTCTCTCTTGTTGTAGGACCTTTTTATATGAACATATTTACATAAAGCTGACATGACTATTTGGTCCAAAATTCTAATATATTATTTAATTGCCTAGGTTTCTTTATTACCAGAAATTGATTTTGTAAATTTTTATTTCCAAATTTATTCTCAATGATTTTTTCAAATTGTTTTAATAATGGTGTCCAATAGTTGTCAAAATTTAAAAAAATAATTGGTTTATTATGTAATTTTAGAATTTTCCAAGATAGTACTTCGATAACTTCCTCTAATGTTCCTGTACCTCCAGGTAAAATTAAATAT
>JAQBWI010000076.1 GCA_027625355.1 Pseudomonadota bacterium | reverse complement strand
TATTGACTTAATTAAAAAAGAAGAGCATTACCCTTGAATAAATACCTGATAATATTAATCTCTTTGTATAGAAGTTAAAATCTGTAGATGAGTCACCAGCAATAAACCATATTTGATCAACACTATTATATAATTGATTTAATAGTGAAAAATTTTTTTTTGGAATAAGTAAGTTTAAAAAAATACTTCTATAAAATAGTTTATTTTTATTCATTAGAGAGATTTTTGAAAGCAATACCTTTTTAATTCTTTTATGAACTGGCAATCGTATTAAATCTATTTTTTTACAATATTCTTCGAGTTCTTTATTCAGTTGCTCTAACGTAAATTTAATTAAGTCAATATTTCCTTCAGGAAACAATAGCTCTATCTCATTTATATTTAATCCATATCTTTTTGAAATATTTTCAAGACTATTTTTATTTAAGCCTTTTTCTGATATAAAAATCTTTGCATATTTTAAAACCTCTAATCTTTTTTTTAGCAAGTAATTATTATGACTTTTCTTCATCGTTCTTTTTCCAAAACTTTTCTATTTCTTCAGAGTAACCAAAGGCTCTTTTATCTGCCAATCTGGAAGTATATAATATGCCATTCAAGTGATCAAACTCATGTTGTATAACTCTTGCATGAAGTCCTTCAGCTTCGCCAGAAATTTTTTTACCTTTCAGATCAACTCCAGAATATTTAATTTTCTTTGATCTTCTTACTAAACCAGACATACCTGGGATAGAAAGGCACCCCTCCCAGTCATCTTCTGTATCATCAGATATTTTATCAATTTGAGGATTTATTAAAATAGAAACTTTTATTTTTTCTTCCTCTTCAATATCAGGATTCCTATAAATAAAAAGTCTGTGACTTAAATGAACTTGTGGTGCTGCTAAGCCAATCCCATTTGCATCTATCATTGTTTCGGACATGTCATAAATAATTTTTTTTAGATCTGTATCTTTTAAGTCACTAATTTCATTAGTTTTTTTAAGTAAAACTGGATGACCTAATTTTGCTATTTTTAAGATTGCCACATGATTTATATAGTCATAAAGTTAAATTATGCCAATTATTTTAGAGATATATCAGTAATTGCATTAACTTATTCAATGTGTTAAATGCCCACTCAATTATGACACTTCAAGTAAATGTAAAAGATAACAATATAGAACAGGCTTTAAGAAGCCTTAAGAAAAAAATGCAAAGAGAAGGCTTATACAAGGAAATGAAACTTAGAAAACATTTTGAGAAACCTTGTTTAAAAAGAGCTAGAGAAAAGGAAGAGAATATTCGTAGAGCTGGGAAATCTGCAAGAAGAAATAACGCTTAACCTAAACTTTTCACAATATCTTCACACATTTTTTTTGCATCACCAAAAAGCATGGTGGTATTATCTCTGTAAAAAAGCTCGTTATCTACCCCGGAATAACCAGTTGCCATAGACCTTTTAACAAAAAGAACAGTTTGTGATTTCTCTACATCAAGTATTGGCATTCCATAAATTGGTGAAGTTTCATCTGTTTTAGCTGCAGGATTTGTTACATCATTTGCACCAATAACAAAAGATACCTCTGTCATTGGAAAATCATGATTAATTTCATCAAGTTCTAAAACTTCTTCATAGGGAACATTTGCTTCTGCTAATAAAACATTCATGTGACCTGGCATTCTTCCTGCAACAGGATGAATTGCGTATCTTACATTAATTCCTTCTTTTTTTAATATATCACCCATCTCTCTTAATGCGTGCTGTGCTTGAGCAACAGCCATACCATATCCAGGCACAATAATGACTGAATCAGCATTTTTCATAATATAAGCTGCATCTTCAGCATTACCCTGTTTAACTACTTTATCAGAATTATCACTTGAAGAACTAGCTGCTTGTTCTCCACCAAAACCACCGAGAACAACGCTTATTATTGATCTATTCATTCCTTTGCTCATGATATAACTAAGAATAGCTCCTGAAGCTCCAACTAAAGCTCCTGTAATTATGAGAAGATTATTACTTAAAGTAAAGCCAATTCCACATGCAGCCCAACCAGAATAAGAATTGAGCATTGAAACCACAACTGGCATATCAGCTCCACCAATAGGAATTACCACAAGGAACCCTAAAATTATTGACACTATAACAATTGACCAAAAAATAGTTGGTGATTGATTAATCACAAACATTACAATCAGAGCCACTATAAATAATAAGATTAGAGCATTAATTGTATGCTGAAATTTAAAAACTATAGGTTTTCCCGAGACAGTTCCTTGCAATTTACCAAATGCGAGTATTGATCCAGAAAATGTTATGGCACCGATAAAAGTTCCTATACTCATTTCGACTAAGCTACTTGTTCCAATTGAACCAAAATTTCCAATTCCAAAAGATGCAGGATCATAAAATGCAGCAGCAGCAACAAAAACAGCAGCTATTCCAACCAAGCTATGAAATGCAGCAACCAGCTGCGGTAATGCAGTCATCTCTATTCGAAGTGCAATAAATGTGCCAATTGCACCACCTATAATGATAGCAGCACCAATTTCAGCATAACTAAGAACGGATTTAAACATTAAGGTTGTTATGATAGCTATAACCATGCCAACAATTCCAAAAATATTTCCAAGCCTAGAAGATTCAGGGTGTGACAAACCTCGCAAAGCAAATATAAATAATAGTGCTGATAATAAATACAAAACTGCAACCATATTTGCTGACATAAACTTAATCCTTTTTTTCTTTTTTAGGTTTTTTCTTGAACATAGAAAGCATTCTGTAAGTAACGATAAAACCGCCAAAAATATTAATCGAAGCTAATACTAATCCAATAATGCCAAAAATTTTTGATATGTCGTGACCTATTGGTCCTGCTGCAAGAATAGCGCCAACTATTATTACACTAGAAATCGCATTTGTAACACCCATCAAAGGGCTGTGTAAAGCAGGAGTTACTGACCAAACTACATAATAACCAATAATGCACGCTAGAAAAAAAACTGTTAATCCTATAACAAAAACTTCAGAGCTATGTGCTTCCATATTAATTAAACTGTTCCAATCTTAATTTACCTTCATTCGTTAATACAACCGCCTTAACTATTTCATCTTCCCAATTAAAAGTAATTTTTTTATTTTCTTTATCTAGAATTAAACTTAAGAAATTAAAGATATTTTTAGCATACAAAGCAGATGCATCTTTTGCAACTCTTCCTGGCACATTAGCATACCCAATAACTTTCACACCATTATGATCAACAACCTCGCCTAGTTTACTTAAAGGACAATTTCCTCCAGCCTCTACTGCTAAATCAACAACCACTGATCCTGAGGCCATTGATTCAACCATCTCCTGAGTAATTAATACTGGAGCAGTCTTACCAGGAATTAATGCCGTACAAATAACAATATCTTGCTTGGCAATAGTTTCAGCAATGAGTTTAGCTTGCTTTTTTTTGTATTCGTCACTCATTTCCTTTGCATAACCACCGTCTGTTTCAGCGTTTGTTGACTCTTCATCTTCAACCATAATGAATTTTCCACCTAAACTTTCTACTTGCTCTTTGGTTGCAGACCTAACATCAGTAGCAGAAACAACAGCACCTAATCTCTTTGCAGTTGCAATAGCTTGCAAACCCGCAACTCCTACCCCTAAAACCATAACTTTAGCTGGATTAACGCGCCCTGCTGCGGTCATCATCATTGGAAAGGCTTTACCAAACTGTTCAGCAGCATCTATAACACTTCTATATCCTGCTAGGTTTGCTTGTGATGATAATACATCCATACTTTGAGCTCTGCTAATTCTTGGAATTAATTCCATGCAACAAGATGTAATTTTTTTATTATTTAAGGAATTAAAATATTTTTTATTTTCATATGGGTTTAAAATTCCAATTAAAACGGTGTTTTCATTTATTAAATTTAAATCTTCCTCTTTAGGCATTTTAACACATAAACAAATGTTAGCTTTCAAACATTCATTTCTAGATACAATTTTTGCACCGTTTTCTTCATAAAGGTTATTAGGATAGCCTGAATTATTACCAGCACCATCCTCAATTAAAACATCTAAACCAAGTCGTTGAAATAGTTTTATTGAATCAGGCGTTAATGCTACTCTGTTTTCGTCAGTAGATATTTCTTTTAGTGCTGATATCTGCATAAGTGCTTATAATTATAGGTTAACTAGTTTTAAAGTACTTTGTTGTTTATCTGTTAATTTTTTTTGATCAAAATTTTCAATTAGTTCATGAAATACTTTATACCAATTAACTTCAGCTCTTAAATGCATAAATACAGAGCCAAGACCAACAGCTGCCCTATCCATAAACACAAACTCTTTTGGCGGCTTAACACCACCAATTTTTTTTAATTCCTTATGAACTTCAGATGCTATTTGAGCCCCGTATATACCACTATCACTCTCTTGAATTTTTTGTACTTTATCTTTCATTAATGGAGCGTATAAAAAATTTGCCCATTTGCTTAATATATCAAGTTTTTCTTTTGTAATATCATCAAAACCCCATTGTTCATAAGCATGCACCGCAAGTGCCTCATCATTTTTTTGAAGGGCAAAATATAGATCTATAACACCTTGAATAAATTTTGATTTAAAAATTCTCATACAACCAAAATCATACAGGTTAATACTTAGATCATCTTGAACTGAATAATTTCCCATATGAGGATCTCCGTGGATGACGCCATAATCAAAAAAAGGTTTATACCATGCGTAATACATTTTTCTTGCAAGTGAATTTCTTATATCCTTTTTTTCATCTTTGTAAGTTAATATAGACTTTCCCTCTAACCAAGACATAGTTAGTAATCTTTTTGAACTTAATTTATCATAAGTTTTTGGGACATGAATGAAATTATTTTTTGAAAAAATTTTTCCAAAAACAGTCATTAATTTCTTTTCTCTTTCGTAATCTAATTCCTCAGTCAATCTTTCTGTAATTTCTTTGTAAACTTCATCAGTTTTAATTGCCTTGTTATAACTTTGATAAATGGAGAAGATCATTTTTAACTGTGATAAGTCAGCACTGACTGCAGATTGCATATCTGGATATTGAAGTTTGCAAGCTACTGTTTCACCATTATTTGTAACCGCCTTATGGACTTGTCCTAAGGAGGCCGCTCTCGTCGCCTCTTTATCAAATTCTTTGAATTGCTTTTGCCAATTTTGAGATAATTCTGTTGCCATCCTTCTTTTAACAAATAACCAACCCATTGGTGGAGCATTAGATTGTAAATGTAATAACTCCTTTGTGTATTCATCTGGTAATAAATCAGGTATTGTTGCAGAAAGTTGTGCTACTTTCATAAGAGGGCCTTTTATTCCTCCTAGAGCATTTCTAATCTCTAATGCATGTTTTTCTTTATCTAGTTTTACGCCAAGGTATTTTTGACTTGCTAGTTTCGTAGCAAGTTTACCTACAACTCCCCCAACTTGGGCATATCTTTTTATTTGCTTAGCAATTGATCGTGACTCTGTATCTGCCATTTATAAATTTTCCAATTCATCAATAAAGCTCTCAATAACGTTTAAACCTTTTTTCCAAAAAGATTTTTTTGATAGATTTAAATTAAACGGACTAAACAGTTCATTGTATTTTTTAGAACCTCCACTTTTAAGAAGATTGATGTATTTATCATCAAAATTAGGCAAGCCCTTTTCATAGGTATCAAATAACGAATTAACTAAGCAGTCTCCAAATGCATA
>JAQBWI010000075.1 GCA_027625355.1 Pseudomonadota bacterium | reverse complement strand
CTTTTTTTAAACAAATTAGATAAGAACTTAGAAGACAAGAAAGCGCTCTATAAAAATAAATTTATTTCAAAAAAAGAATTCGAAGATGCGCAATTTGAATATGACAGTGCAATTTTTCAATTAAGTACATTAGAATCTGAAATTTCCTCATTAAATGCTACTATTGCTTCAAGAGAAGCTCAAACTAAAATTATTTCTGCCGAAATTGAAGAAGTTAAAAAATTAATTGAACAAACTGAACTTAAACTCGAAAGTGAAAAATTAGATCTTAGCAAAACAAAAATTGTTTCTCCTATTGATGGCTTTATACTTGATAAACATATCAGTGTGGGTGATGTTCTTGGAGCTTATCAAAAAGACTCAATTATGTTCACTATTGCTGAAACTTTATCAAAAATGAATATAGAAATATTTATTGATGAGTCAGATATAGGCAATATTAAAGTTGGACAACTTGTTGAATTTTCAACTGGTGCTTTTCCAGATAGAAAATTAGAAGCAACTATTACTCAAATTAGATATTCTCCAATTGATGATCAAAACGTTATTACTTATGAAGTTTTAGCATCTTTTGATAATCCTAATAATATCCTTTTACCTGGCATGACTGCTAACGTTGATATTGTTGTTGAAAACAAAAAGGATATTTTAAAAGTTAAAAATTCTGCTTTGTCTGTTAAATTAAATCAAAAACCTAAAGCTAATAATTCTGATGGAGGTGGTTGGGGTGGAGGTCGTCCATCACAAATGCAAGAAATAATGGCTCAATTAGATATGACTACAGAACAACAAAATAAAATGAGAGGTGTTTACCCTAAATTAGGTAAATTAAGAGCATCCTTAGAAGCAAAAAATATGTCATCAGAAAAAATTGGTAAAGAAATTCAACTATTTATTGAAAATGGCTTGATAGATTTATTAAACGACGAACAAAAAAATAAATATTTTACACTTAAAGAATCATTAAATATTAAAAAAGTTTTTAAACTTGTAGATGGAGAACATAAACAAGTTGATTTAGTTACTGGATTAAATTCTGGCGGGTATACTGAAATCATTAAAGGTGAATTAAATGAAGGTGATCAGGTTATCTCTAAAATAACAGTAGAGACCTCTCAAAAAAAAGCACTAAGACTTTTTTAAATGATTAACATAACATCTATTTCTAAAGAATACGTAATGGGTGACAACAAGCTCTTAGCTTTAAATAATGTTGATGTTTCCATCAATGAAGGTGAGTTTGTTTCTATAATGGGATCATCTGGCTCTGGAAAATCTACACTCATGAATATTATTGGTTGTTTAGATGTTCCTTCACATGGTGATTATTTTTTTAGAGATAATAACATATCTAATTATAGCTCAAATAAGCTCGCTGAATTAAGAAATAAAGACATTGGTTTTATTTTTCAAAATTTTAATCTATTGCCAAGATTAAATGCTTTAGAGAATGTCATATTGCCACTTCTTTATTCAGGTAAAAGTAAAAAAGAAAGAGTAGAACTCGCATTAAAAGCTCTAGAAAATGTAGGCTTAAAAGACAGAACACATCACAGACCAAATCAATTATCTGGAGGGCAGCAGCAAAGAGTTTCAATTGCACGAGCTATTGCTGGTACTCCTAAATTAATTCTTGCAGATGAACCTACAGGAGCTCTTGATAGTACTACTAGTTTAGAAATTATGAAAATTTTAAATGATTTAAATAAAAGTGGCATTACAATTGTATTGGTTACTCATGAAGACGATATTGCAAATTATGGATCACGCATCATTAAAATGAAAGATGGTAAAATTTTAGAGGATATAAAAAATGTCCCTAACTGATCTAATTTATCTTTCGCAAAAAAGTTTAAGATCTAATATTCTTAGAAGTGTTTTAACATCTCTTGGTATTATAATTGGTGTAAGTTCAGTTATCACAATGATTTCTATAGGAAATGGAGCAAGATTAGAAGTTGAGCAACAAATTGAAAGATTTGGTTCAAATAATTTAATTCTTAGAGCTCAAAGCTCAAATAACAGAGGTGTTTCAATGGGTAACAATTCTGTTAATAGTCTTACACTCAAGGATATGGAGGCACTTAAAAGTGAAATTCCTGCAATTAGCGCTATTGCTCCAAATGTTAGCTTAAGTTCTCAAGTTATTGCTAATGGCAATAACTGGTTAACGAGTGTAACAGGTACTACAAACGAACAATTTAATATTAGTAACTGGAAATTTGAATTAGGTAGAGAATTTTTAGAAGATGAATTAGTTAGTGGTTCAAGAGTTGCGATTATAGGAAAAACTGTTCAAAAAAATTTATTTGGAGAAGATAACCCAATAGATGAAGTAATTAGAATTAATAAAGTCCCATTTACCGTTATAGGTTTACTAGATGCAAAAGGTGGAACTGCATGGGCAGATTTAGATGATACAATTATAGTTCCATTAAAAACTGCCAAACAACGATTAGTTGCTAAAAAATTTCCTGGTGATCAAATTAGGCAAATGACAATTAATGTTTCCTCATCGGATTTGCTCTTTAAAACTGAAGCAGACATAGATACCGTAATGCGTAAACTTCACAAAATCTCTGCTAATGGTAATCCTGATTTTGTTATTAGAAATTATGCTCAATTTCTTAATGCAAGACAAGAGTCTTCTAGAGTTATGTCTATCCTTCTTGCTACAGTTGCAGGTATATCACTTATAGTAGGTGGTATAGGTATTATGAATATTATGTTAGTAACAGTTACTGAGCGTACTAAAGAGATAGGTGTATGTATGTCTGTAGGAGCAAAGAAAAGAGATGTTCTTCTTCAATTTCTAATTGAATCTTTAATGATATCATTAATTGGAGGATGTCTTGGTATTGCTCTTGGTTTAGGGGTAATTTTTGGAGTTAGTGAGTACTTTAATTGGAAAATGAGCCTTGATTATATGTCTTTGGTTTTATCTTTTGTTTTCTCTTCCTCTATAGGAGTAATTTTTGGTTTTTATCCTGCAAGAAAAGCAGCAAGTCTTAATCCAATTGATGCTCTTCGATACGAATAAGCTATAAAAAATATTTTTTTTCCAATAAATATGAAGATTAAATGTTTAAGACTGGGCAAGTTATAATTTCAAAGGTTAGAAAACCTTCATTTGATAAAGGTAGACACTCAAGAGCTAGATTAGGTTTTATATTAATGTCTACAGATCTTGCTGCTGAAAGTGATTTTTATGACATAGCACCAAAAGATGTTGCCATACATATTACAAGATTAAAAACTGATGATCACACAACTAATGAAACTTTATCAAAACATATTGAGTTTATGGCAGATGCAGCATCAAGAATACAGCCAGATACTAAACCAGATGTAATAAGTTATAGTTGCACATCAGGATCTATAGTTATTGGTGAAGACAAAATCAAAGAAGAAATTAAAAAAGGAGCTCCATATGCAATCCCAATGACATTAGTTTCGGGAGTAGTAGATGCTTTAAGAGAGCTTAAAGTAAAAAATTTAGTTGTTGGCACTCCATATTTAGATGAGATTAACACTAAAGAAGCAGAATTTTTAAATAATAAGGGTTTTTCTGTTTTAAATATTCAAGGTTTAAATTTAACTAAAGGTATAGAGTTTGGTACTGTAACGCCAGATTACTGGGTAAAATTTGCTGAGGAAATAAATGAAGAATCAGCAGATGCCATATTTTTAAGTTGCGGAGGTATCAGATCTACAGAAGTTATCGATCAAATAGAACAGAAAACAGGAAAACCAGTTATTACAAGTAACCAAGCACAAATGTGGAGTTGTTTAAGAAGAGCAGGGGTAGAAGATCAAATATCAGGTTTTGGTAAATTGTTTAACTATCAACTCACCATATAATGATTGATGTTGTTGCAGCTGTAATAAAAAGAAATAACTATTATTTTATTGCCCAACGAAATAGACAAAAACATTTTGCATATCATTGGGAATTTCCAGGCGGGAAAGTAGATAATCAAGAAACATTTGAAAATGCTCTCAAAAGAGAAATTAAAGAAGAACTTGCCATTAGTATTAGAATTTTAAATCATATAGCTTCTGAAAAACATAAAGATGAGAAGATAGATGTAAATGTACATTATTATTTATGTGAATCACTCAATGAAAAAATAATCCTATCGGAACATGAAGATATGAAATGGCTTCAAAAAAATAATTTGAATAAATTTAAAATGGTACCAGGAGACTCTAAAATTATTAACTATTTAGATTAATACAAATAAAATTATTCCCTTTTTATTAAATATATATTAACTAAATTTTTTAAAATGAGTAATAAACCTTTTAATGGTAATGGCATACCAACTAACTTGAATGAGTCATCATCAACACTTTACAATGATGAGTATTTTCAGATGTTAAAAAAAACTTTAACTGAAAAAAATATAGTAAATAATTCTAGAGAAGAGACTAAAAATTTACAAAAATCATTACTTTATCCTTATCTAGAATTTTTTATAAGAAATGATAAAAATGATTTTTATAAGAAATTATTTTTTAATAGGGGTATTGCTAAAAACCAAAATGGCAACCTTAAAGATAATTTAAATTTAATAGATTTAATTAAACTTCGAGTTCATTCAGACGATTTACGGGCTGATGGTCAGCAACAAAGATTAATTCATCAAGACATTAATAAAGAGGAAGGAATGAGTTTTATCTCTAGTGGAACCACAGTTGGCACCAATGGTCCTGTTAATGTTTTTCGTTCAAATATTTCATTATCTCTTTCACGTTTAACAAATGGTAATTTAATTGATTGGTCAATTGGGAAAACTGTTGATGAAGGAGAGACGTTATTTCATATGGCTCCAGAAATGACTAATTTTTTAGCTTTTGCTGCAATTGGGTCAGATTTTTTAAGAGATAGAGGACTAGGAGTAAGATTTGGAGCTAAGGTTAATAGCGGTCCAGCAGATTCAACTATTTGGCAACGATTAGGACCTGATATTAAGCAAATGAAATCTTTTTTTAAAGACAAGAGCTCTACTAAATATTTTATTGCAAGCGGAGTTGGTCTTTATAAAATGTTTATGGAACCTAAAGGTATTAAAAAATTAATGATGAAATTAGCACTTTCAGCCCCTCCAGTATATTTGGGAGATAATGGTGTTTTAATGATTGGGGGTGGTTTAAAAAGGCTCCCAGCAACTATCACTTCACTTGATCAAATAGTAAAAAACACAGGAGACTTTATTCTTGCAGGAAATAATAAAAATGCTCCTCCAGCACCAGTTATAGATATGCTTGGCTTAAAGAGTCTTTAAATGTTTTTATAGGCGTTCCAACTAACCCTCATTCTAATGATCCTTGGATTAAATTTCCACACCCTCTTACTTATACTGCATTATTAAAATCACCTTTTGATTTAACGCCTGTTGAAAATCCAAAAGAAGGTGAAGAATATTTATTATTTTATGTAAATTTAATGACCTTAGATTATGTTGAAGCAATTATCCCTGGAGATTTTGTTATAGCTACTAAAGATATAGATAGTATTGATACTGCGTTAGGAAAGAGAAATATATCTCAAAATGGTTTTGTGTATTCAAGAAGGGCAGAGCAAAGTGAAGGTTTTAAAATCCGTGAAGGATGTGGATGATTAACTTTTTTAAAAAAAAAGAAAATAAAATAAATAATTACCCTAAACTCAAGTTATCAGATAAATTTCCATGGATTTCCAATCTAGATAAAAATTTTATTAAATTATCTAATCAAGAT
>JAQBWI010000074.1 GCA_027625355.1 Pseudomonadota bacterium | reverse complement strand
AAATATGACTTTATATTTTATTTTGAACCAAGGCTACAACTTCAAACTACAAATTTTATATTAAATTTTACAAAATCTAATAAAAACATGTTTTCAATAGAAAGTCCGAAAAGAGTAAAAACTGGATATTTTGGGTCTAAGACATCAGACTTTATAAATTTTATCAATAGCCATTCCGTGGATAAGTTAATAAATGAAAATCTACATATAGAACAATTAATGTATGACTATTATCTGGAAAAAGATACCTCATTTACAGATGAAGAAGTGACTTTATGGAAAAACTATCTTTCAGAAATATACGAAAAGTATTAATTTAATAAGTCGGTAATTATAATTTAAAATTGTTAATATCCCTATATGTCAAAAAAAGTTTTAGTTACAGGCGGCGCTGGTTTCATAGGTCACATCCTAATAAAATATATCATTGACAACACAGACTGGGAAGTAATAAGTCTTGACAGATTAGACTACTCTGGAAATCTCAACAGATTTGAACATATGTTTAAAGGGTATGATAAGAATACTAAATCTAGATTAAAAATTATATATCATGACCTTAAATCAGAAATTAGTAATTTAATTGAATCCCAGATAAATGATGTTGATATCATTTATCACTTGGCAGCATCTTCTCATGTTGATAGATCTATAGTTGACCCACTCACCTTTGTTCAAGATAATGTACTAGCTACTGCAAATATATTAAATTATGCAAGATCAATGAATAATCTCGAATTATTGGTTTACTTTAGTACTGATGAAGTGTTTGGACCAGCCAAACCCGGCCAATCATTCAAAGAATGGGATAGATACAATAGCACCAACCCCTACAGTGCTGCAAAAGCAGGTGGCGAAGAGCTGGCAATTGCGTTTGAGAATACTTACAACTTGCCTATTGCTATCACACACTGTATGAATGTTTATGGAGAGAGACAGCATCCCGAAAAATATATTCCAAATACATTATGGAAATTAAAAAATAATAAGAAAATTACTATACATGCAAATAAAGATAAATCAAAACCAGGCAGTAGACATTATTTATATAGTGAAGATGTTGCAAGCTCTGTATTATTTATAACTAATAACTACAAAAAACTTAAATCTATACAATTTTCAAACAAAGAAATAGGTCCAAAGTGCTTAAAGGTAAATATTCCAGGAACTAAGGAGCTTGACAATCTAGAAGTTGCGCAACTTATCTCCAACTTTTCAGGATTTGATTTAGACTATGAATTAGTTGATTTTCACTCGTCAAGACCAGGTCATGATTTAAGATACGCAATAGACGGTGAATTCATTATGTCTGCAGGTTGGAAACCGAATTACACAGTTGAAGAAAGTTTGGAAAGAATGGTTCAATGGTACTTAAAAAATCCAGAATGGCTAGAGTTTTAATTACCAACCTTTCTTAATTGTCTCAACGATATAAGATCTTTCTTCTTCACCTACCCACCAACCAACTGGTATACAAACCATTTCATCTATAAAAGATTCTAATAAAGGTAAGTCAGCTACATATTCAGCCATCGCAGTATGTTTGTCATTCCTTTCATGAACTCTGCTTACAATAATATTATGTTTCTCCATATGCTTCATAAATGCATCTCTATTTTTTACTTTTATAGTGTATATCCAATACGGGACTTCAAAGTCATTTGAATAATTCATGAGCTCTAAATAATCTACATTTTTTAATTCTTCGTTGTAATATTTACCATTATTGATATGAATTTGCAATAAATTTTCGGTGACAGGTTGAAAATTCTTTCTTCCAATGAAAGCATTTACATCATTCATGTGAAATTTGAAACCGATGCTTTGTATATCAGACTCACAACGAAAATCTTTTCTATTTTCATTCCTATCAATTCCATACCATCTGAGTAACTTTGCTTTCTCAGTGTCATTAATGTTATTAAAGTTAATGCATCCACCATCAACACTTGTTAAGTGCTTAATAGCTTGAAAGCTAAATGTACTTATATTGCCTGTATTTCCTATTTGTCTTCCAAAAGCATTACTACCAAATGCATGGGCACAATCTTCAATAATTACAAACTTAAACCCGTATTTTTCATTAAAATTGTTTTGAATTAATTGTAGTCTTTCTAGATCTACTGGATATCCACCCCAATGGACTACTAAGACGGCTTTTGTATTTTTATTTAGTTTTTCTTCCAAGCTATCCAAGCTCATGTTGCAAGAAGATGGGTCTACATCAACCCACTTTAAGTTAATATTATTAGCAACTATTGGCCAATTAGTAGCTGTGCATGTAAGAGGAGTGGTTAATACGTGATCTTGTTCCGTTTCAATCTTTATTTTATTTTCACCTAATCCAAACTCTTTAAGCATGTGAAAAACCAAATGTAGTGCTGAAGTAGCAGAATTTGTAGTAACAACATTTTCATTATTAAAATACTTTTTAAGTACATTCTCGAATTTATCTACTTCAGGTCCTTGTGCTATGTAGCCACTAGAAAGAATATCAGAAACATTTTCTGCGGCTGCTTCACTCATAAATACTTTGAAAAGGGGTATTGTTTTTGTAGTCATATCAGTATTATATATCATTTTAAGGTTTAAAAAACTTGATAATCAACTGGAAAAGTCGCCAATTAAAAAATATGTAGTTATTATTTTCAGGATTTGGTGAAGAAGCAATTATGGAATAATTTCTAACAGGCTGACTTATCTTTTTAGGTATTTAAGAAAGTTAGGATTATTATTAATGACAGGAAATAGGAAATAAATTTGCAAGATAAATTAAATAAATTCTATTAATTTTTGATGTACTAAAAGGTTTAGATAAAAGGCTATGATATTATCCTCTCGAAAGAAAATTTTAATTTATTTTCACTAAATTCTTTTTTAGAGAAGTTAAAAATATCTTTACTAATTTTTTTTAATTTATTGCTATCTTGAAAGAGCTCTATCTTTGTTTTTAAATCAATATAGTCAAACTGTTTGAATGTTAATGGATAATTATCTGGAAAGAACTCTGCCATTCCTCCAAATTTTGGAAATAAAGATGGGATACCTCTTATTGAAGCTTCACACAATAGCCTAGGCTGACCTTCAAACATTTTAGTTGCTGTAATTACTCCTCTAGATTTCTCAATAAGTTTCAATGTTGAGTCATGATCTTTCTCTCCTAGGAAGTCGACATTGAATTTATTATATTTTTTTTTCAAAGGCTCTAGTAACTCACCTCTACCGATTACTTTCAAAACAAGACTCTTTGCATTAGAATTTATCCATGCATTTATCAATTCATCTATCCCTTTATCTGAACTTAATCTTCCTGCATATACAACATAGTTTGAATTCTCATAGTAGTTATAATTGCTAGGACTAATAATTGGATTTGGGTAGATATGAATACTTTCAGGTTTAAATTTGTTTTTTACTAAAAATTTTTTATGGAAATTGGTCATCACCAATAAATTTATTTTAGATTTATGGAGTAGCTTGTAGTATTTCTTTCCATAAATCAACATAAAAAAAGACTTTACCTTAGATTCTCTGAAGTAATAATTTATTATTTTTTGATCAGTATTATTTAAGTTACACATGTAGCAAAATTTTTCCGTCTTTATATGATTTTTAACCAAAAAAAAATTTGTACAAAAGTACCTAAAATTGTGTATTTTAAGATAAGTCCTTACATTATTTTTATGTAGTATTCTGAATATTCCCAAATTAGCTTTAAACCATGTGTTGTGGACATATGCGAGGTCTGGTTTAAATTCATTTAGAGCATCTTGAAGTATTTTATTTGACTTTCTGTTTGAAGTTGTAAAGAAGGCTAAATAATCTATTAGTTTTAATTTATCACTATTTTTGAATTCGAGATATTTTACATCATAATTTTTTTTTAAAAAAATTATCTCATCAACGATATTAATATCCTCGCCGCCTTTTTCTTTATAGGTTGTATTTATAAGTATAATTTTTTTCACTCTTTGACTATATTAAATCTTATAAACAGTAATAATCCTTTTTTAATTTAAAAGTTAGAATATAAATATGGTTAAATTTAAATCTTTAACTGCAATTGTCCCTTTTTATAATGAAGAAGCTTATATTGAAGAGTCTCTCTCTGGCTTGATTAGTACAGGTATATTTAGTGAGATTATTCTTGTTAATAATAATTCATCTGACAATAGCGTCAAAATCGTCTCAAAATATCTACTAGATTATTCATACATTCACTTAATCAATGCAACAGAGAAAAAAGGAAAGGGGTATGCTGTTTTAGAAGGCATTAAACAAACAACAAGTACTCATGTTATTGTTCATGACGCCGACCTAGAATATTCTCCAGAAGATATAAAAGAAATGCTAGAAGTAGCAAAAATGCACCCAAACGACCTAATCTTGGGTTCAAGAATAATAGGCAACAAAATAAGGAAAAACGTTTATTTTTACACTTATTTTGTGAACAGGTTATTTTCTTTATTGTTTTCTGTTATAAATTTATACAAAATCTCAGATATCTCTTCCTGTTATCAAATTAATTTAACGAAAAATTTATTAAATATGAATCTTAAAGAAAATGGCTTTGCGATGGAAGTTGAAATTTTATCAAAGCACATAAAAACTAATAACTTGGTCAGAGAGGTCCCTATAAGTTACACAGGAAGATCTTACAAAGAAGGTAAAAAAATTAAACTAGTTGATGCTCTAAGAATTATGTCAACAATATTAAAACACTCTAAGTTAAATATTTTTTTTCGATAGAGTCTAAATGGATTATTGTTGATAAATAGAATACATTAAAAAGATTTAATATATACCGAAAAGAAGACTGTATCCCAAAGTCATGCCACCATGCAACATATAAAGCAAAAATTAAAACAAAGTTTATTATTACTACTGCAAATATAAGATCTAATTCTTCATTTTTAGTGTTTTTAACAAGTCTGGATAAGTTTAAAATGATAAACAACAGTAGAAGATAAGATACCGGTCTATCAATTAACAACTGGTTAATTATTTTTGAGATGTTACTTGTTTCCAAATTCCTAAATAAAAAAATATTTGTAACCAATTCAGAAATACTTGTGCCTTTTAGAAGTTCAAATTGACTATACCCTAAAATTACATATTTTTTATATAAATAGTCAATAAAATAGAAACTTGGAATAACGAGTGAATTTACATTTTTATATTTTATAAATATGTAAGCAAATAATAATATCGTGAGTGTAGAAACAAATTGCTTGGTAAAAAGTAAACTGCTAAAAAAGATAAAGAAAATTAATGATCTAGATTCGAAGTTTTTTTTTGTATGCTGCTTCAGATTCAATAGAAGTGTAGCAAAAATAAATCCCACAATACCCTCAAGCATTAGAGAATCTACAAATAAATAAGTAAGCCAGTCGCTATTTAAAATAATAGAAAATAATGCAAAAATTCCAATAATCTTATTTTTATTTGAAATTTTTAGATCATACACAAGCAGTGCGATGAAAACTAATACTATATTCGCATTTATTCTTATAAATTCAAAATCATATGAATAGAAATTTAAATTAAATATTAAAGCTTGAATATAGCTTATTAACAAGGTCTGGCCTTCTATGATATTATTGCTCAATGCAAAATAATAATTATTTGAAGATATTAAATCTGCTAATTTGAACCATTGAAGTGGGACATCTGTATTAAGTTCTTGATAGTTTCCAGCACTACTGAGGGTGTCATAAAATCTTTGATGTATGTAATTGTTTGCTGCAAACAAAGCTGATAATTTTAAAAATA
>JAQBWI010000073.1 GCA_027625355.1 Pseudomonadota bacterium | reverse complement strand
CATTAGAAAATATATGTAGAACATAAATACTCACAATTCCACCAAGAAAATATGATCCAGAGTCACCTAAAAAAACTTTATTCTTATTTTTAAAATTAAATATTAGGAGTGGTATAAATGATCCAAGTAATATCATATTCAAAAGTATAAATGGAGTATATGTAATTGATAAAAACTCAAATAATATAATAAACATTGAGACTATAGTTACAGCTAATCCATCAATACCATCAATAAAGTTTATGGAATTAATTATTGCTACTGTAATTAACATTGTGATAATATGAGCTATGAACCTATTTATCTCGTATATACCTAATAAGCCATGCAGATTATCAATTATCAAGCCATTGTCAATTATAATTTTAGCTGCAATAATCTGAAAAATAAATTTAAGCTTATAGTCAATATTATTTATATCATCATATAAACCAACTAAAACAAGGAGAGATAATGGAACTATAAATGAATAATCAAATAGTGCTTTACCATCTAAATAGAAGTATAATGAGATTAAAAAAAGCATCAAAAAAATAGATACTCCACCAGACCTTGTTGCAATACTTTTATGAGATGACCTTGATAAAATTTTATCCGTATAATTCATCTTTAAAAATAATCTCTGAGTAAATATTAAAACAGGTATGCTAAGACAAAAAGATATAATTATAAGATTATTATCCATTTATCTAAATTAATAATTAATTGAATAATTATATAAAATCAAAATAAAATCTGAAGAGAACCTATTCGATCTCAAAAGCATGAACAATAGACTTAATTTAAATTATAATTAATAAAATTTGTTAGGAATTGAGTATTTTCTCTAATCTATCCAAAAGAAATTTTCTATCAAATTCCTTATTATAATAATACCTACCATTGTTACCCATCTCCTTAAGCTTATTTTTATCCAGTAACATCATCTCCTTAATACTCTGGCTAAGTTGAATTATATCTTCCGCAGGCGAAACAAAACCACATTTAGCTTCAATTAGAACTTTTGCACCCGATCCATCTAATGAACCAATTATTGGCTTCCCACATGCTAAATAAGATTGAACCTTTGCAGGAATAGTAAGAGAAAAAATCTTCTCTTTCTTAAGAGAAACTAATAATGCGTCTGCATGGGAAAAGAAAATTGGCATTTCTGTTGAAGGATAAGATCCTAAAAAATTAAAATGAGATTCTAACCCATTTTTATGTATGAGACTTAATGCAGTTTCTTTAAATCTACCTTCACCAAGCACAATTACTTTGACAGGTAAGTTTTTTACTAATGACATTGCACCTATAATTGTATCAAAACTTTGGGCTTCACCAATATTTCCAGCAAAAACAATATTGAAAAATTTTTTTTCAAAAAACTCAGAATATTTTTTTAAACCAGTTAAAGGGGTATAAAAAATCTCAGTAGGATTTGGATAATAAACAATTTTATTATCAGAAATACCTTGCTTCATTATATACTCTCTAAATCCGTCAGATTGAATTAACACTTTTCTTGAGTGATTATACATCCATATTGTCAACCAATTAAAAAAACCTAATATGTATTTATTTGTTATACCTCCTGCCGCTTTAAGACTCTCAGGCCAAAGATCTTGTACCCAAAAATAAATAGGTGCTTTAAAAATTTTTTTAGCAAAAATTGCAGGAATTCCAACTGTAACGGGAGAAGTTTGATAAACAAAAATTAGATCAAATGAGCCTTTGATTTTTCTAACTTTTAAAGTTGCAAAAGCTGCAAATGATATATAGTTAAGAAAAAGACGAACTGGACTTCCTTTTCTTCTTGCGAATAAGTTAGCCCTATAAACAGGGATATCATGTATATTTTCAAAGTCATCACTTTCCCAGCCATAGCCTTCAAAAAAAGTAGTTTTAGAGTAGTTTGGTTTACCAGTAAGTACGGTTATATCATGACCTCTTTTTTTTAGAGAGAAAATAAGATCATTTATTTTGAAGTTTTCAGGATAGAAGTATTGACTTACTAGTAGAATTTTCATCTAAAGGTTCTTGTTGCCTCTCCTTTTTTCCAGACGGTTCTGTTTATGTAATCAATGTAACTTAAAATAATCCTAGTAACTTTTATGGAAACATTGTCTAAATCATAATCTTTTATAATTTGAGGAGCTTTTATTTTATGCTGTTTTGTAACAACCTCTATACTTTCGATTATACGTTCAGATTTTAGTCCAGACATAATAAGTGTACCTTCATCCATACATTCTGGACGTTCATGCGCTTTTCTAATCATAATTGCAGGAAATGATAAAATAGAAGACTCTTCGCTGATTGTTCCACTATCAGAGATAACACAGAATGCATTTTGTTGTAATTTAATGTAATCAAAAAACCCAACAGGTTTGATGAATTTTACAAGTGGATTAACTTCAATATCCATATCTGCTTTATCTATTCTATTTTGAGTTCTAGGATGAGTACTTACTATTATAGGTAATTTGTATTTTTTAGCTACCTGGTTTAATGATGTAACCAAGTCAATTAGATTATCTTTATAATCTACATTTTCTTCTCTATGGGCAGAAACCACAAAAAACTTATTTTTAGATAATTTTAGTTGTTTCAAAATATTACTATTTGATATTTCTGACTTATAATAAGAAAGAATCTCTTTCATGCAAGATCCAATTTTAATAACTGTTTCTGGTCTAATGCCTTCTGAAATTAGATAGTCTCTTGCTTGTTCTGTCAGTGGCATATTTATATCACTAAGGTGATCAACTATTTTACGGTTCAATTCCTCTGGTACCCTTTGATCAAAACATCTATTTCCAGCTTCCATATGGAAAATTGGTACTTGCTGTTTTTTTGCAGAAATCACGGATAAGCATGAGTTTGTGTCTCCATATAATAAAATAGCATCTGGTTTAACATTTCCAATTAATTCATCAGATTTAGAAATAATATTTCCAATAGTAGAAGCTGTGGTATCTCCGACTGAATCTAAAAAATAATCAGGCTTTTTAACATTTAAGTCCTTAAAAAAAATCTCGTTTAATTCATAATCATAGTTTTGTCCAGTATGAACTAATATATGTTCGGTATGCTGCTCAAGCTCAGCAATAACTCTACTTAATTTAATAATTTCTGGTCTTGTGCCAACAATAGTCATTATTTTAGTCTTCATAAATATCTTTATTTAATAACCAGTTGTTTTTTAATTCATTTAACATCAAGTTCCAGCTAGGAATTTCTATTCCTGTTTTACTAGAAAACTTAATAGATTCCAGAGACTTATCACTTGGCTTGTATTCAACAGATTCGACTTTAATATTTAAATCAAATATATCATTAATTTTTTTTAGTAGTGAGTATTTGCTTATTGGAGCAGAAGAAATATTATATATTCCCTTAAGATATGGAAAATCATGAATAATCTTAATTACAATTTTACTCATTAATGTTGTAGTTATCCCAGAATAAATAACATTAGAAAAACCATTAATTGTCTTATTTTTATTACTGTAAACCCACTCAAGAAGTTCAGTTTTATTATATAATTCAAAACCAATCATGGAAGACCTTAGGGTTAGGGTATTAGTACCACTAACTTCTCCTAAACCTTTTGTTTTTCCATAGGTATCAAATGCATCAGGTTCATCATTGTCTTTATAACCTCCTTTACTACCTGAAAAAACACAGTCTGTGCTAAAGTGGATTAATCTACAATCATTTTTCTCTGACCAACTACTCAAAATTTTAGGTAATAAAGAGTTGGTGAATTTTATTTGATTAATGGTTGATTCTCTCTCTCTTCTTGTAGTTACTCCAGCTGCATTAATTATTATATCTGGATTAATATCTACTAGAAACTCTTCTATATTTTCTTGTGTAATTTCAAGAAAGTGAAAAATTGTATTTTCGGATTTTAAATAATCATGTTTTGACTTTTTCTTTTTAAAGTGAGCGTGTATTAAAAAATTTTCTTTTATTAGTCCAAATAAAATTTGATGACCAATCATACCATCTGAACCTAAAAGAAGAATGTTTTTTTTATTTATACCCAATACTTGCTAATAAGTCAATGAGTTCTTTTCTTGAAAGTCTTTTTGTATTAAAAGAATTATACTCCTCATTTATTTTTTTATCTCTACCTACTTCAAAATACTTATTGTAGTTTAAGTCTCTGTTATCAGCTTGAATCCTGAAGTAATCTCCTAAATCATCTGCAACCATAAATTCTTCTTTACTTAAAAGTGTTTCATGCATCTTCTCAGCATGTCTAATGCCTATATTTTTTATTTCAACATTAGACTTATATATATCCTTAAGTGTAGATGCTAACTCCCCAATTGTTGATGCTGGTGACTTTTGAACAAAAATATCACCTGATTTTCCATTTTTGAAAGCATATATTACTAATTCAACTGCATTATCTAAAGTCATCATAAATCTTGTCATATCAGGATCAGTCACCGTAACAGGTTTTCCATTTTTAATTTGCTCAGTAAAATGAGGAATTACAGAACCCCTCGAAGACATTACATTCCCATATCTAGTTCCAGTAATGATTGTATTTTTAGAATTTCTAGATTTAGCTACAAATACTTTTTCCATCATAGCCTTTGAAACACCCATAGCATTTATAGGATATACAGCTTTGTCTGTGCTTAAACAAACAACCTTAGAAATATTATTAGCAATTGCAGAATTTAATACATTTTCAGTCCCTAATACATTGGTAGAAACAGCTTCCATAGGATAAAATTCACATGAAGGGACTTGTTTTAAAGCAGCAGCATGAAAAATATAATCTACTCCAATCATAGCATCTTTTAAACTACTTTCATTCCTAACATCACCAATGTAAAACTTAATTTTAGAGTTATTGTATTTCACTCTCATGTCATGTTGTTTCTTCTCATCTCTTGAAAAGATTCTAATTTCATTTATATCAGAATCTAAAAACCTGTCTAAAATTGCATTTCCAAAAGATCCTGTGCCACCAGTAATAAGAAGTATTTTATTTTTGAACATTTTGACTAATTATTAAGTCTATAAAGGTATTTAATTTATTTTTAACCAAAATATTTGTTTCAGGTAAATTATCTGACTCTAAAGCTTTTAAAATTGAATGTGAGATACTTTCTTCAGAGTAAGGGTTAAAAGTAATAGAAGGAACTATTATTTCATGAACATATGGTAAATCACTAGCAATAACTTTACACCCATAATTTGCGGCTTCAATTAATGGTAAACCAAAACTTTCGACTAATGACGGATAAATTGCAAAATCACAAGAATCATACAATTCATTAACACCATCTCTACTCAAAGTTCCATGAAATTTGACCTTTAAATTTTCAGGATATATATTTTCAGTTAAATCCTCTTTATTTAATGTGAGGTTTAATGTAATTTCTTTATCAGCTTTATTAGCAGCTTTAATAAAAGCATTTACTAATCTTTTGTGATTCTTGTGAGAAACAACACTAGATACATAAACGAAGTTATTTATAATCTTTTTTGTGTTGGATGATTTGGATTTTTCTTTAAAAATCGGATATATTAAAACCTGTTCTGAATTAATTTTTAAATTCTCTCGAAGTAGTTTATAGATATATGGCGTCTGAACTATCCAATTATAATCAGAATGATTATAATATTTAATGTAATTAAGCTTGAAAAAATTAATTATTCTGTTTTTAAAACTTATCGGATGAGATAAAGGATTTAAAAATAAGCTATTATGAAAAAATATAGTTGTATTGACTGAAGTATGAACAGGAGGGGGAATATTAGCTAAACATAAAATAGATGAAAATCTATTTATGTTTTTTAAATAAAAATTCTTTCTGTTTAAATGAGATGCAT
>JAQBWI010000072.1 GCA_027625355.1 Pseudomonadota bacterium | reverse complement strand
AGGATTAAAAATAATGAAGTATATTTGATAAGCAGAGCCTATATTCCAACTGAGATTAATGGAAAGGCTATAAATAAAAATTTTTTTAAAGATAAAAATTTATTACA
Organism: Pseudomonadota bacterium; assembly: GCA_027625355.1. GTDB lineage: Bacteria > Pseudomonadota > Alphaproteobacteria > HIMB59 > CACPNW01. Next base: position 5,823 of record JAQBWI010000072.1, on the reverse strand, counting down.
TCTATTAATGAGTAAACTTAAAATTAAAATGAAAAAAAGTGAACAAGAGGTTTCCGCCATTCCATTGAGTAAAAATGATTCAGTTGCCAATAGAGCTTTTCGAAGCAGCAAAAATAGATGGTGCTAATACCTTCCATTTATTTTTTAAAATTGCTCTACCATTATCTTGGCCTGTTTTTTTAACAACAGGCCTTGTGGTATCACTTGCTGTTTGGAATGAATTTTTATTTGCCATAACATTTATACAAACTGATGACTTCAAACCAATGGCATCAATTCTATTTGCCTTTCAAGGTAAGTATACAAATGATTTAGGATTAGTAAGTGCTGCTTCAGTAATGATGGCTGCACCAATTGCAATACTATTTATGATATTTCAACGTAAATTTATTGCGGGTTTAACCAGTGGAGGATTGAAAGGATAATTATGAATTTAGATAAATCTTATGAAGAAAAAGTTTATGCTGGAGTTTTAGGTAAAATTATTGGAGTTTATTTAGGTAGGCCTTTTGAAGGTTGGGAATATGACCGAATTATGAGAGAATTAGGTCCTATAAATTATTATGTAAATGATAAATTGAATAAACCTTTATGTGTTACTGATGATGATATTACTGGGACCTTTGCTTTTTTAAGAGCTCTAAAAGATTTTAATTATGATAAAAATATAACTCCAAAACAAATAGGACAAACATGGTTAAACAACCTAATTGAAGATAGGACTGTTTTGTGGTGGGGTGGAAAAGGTCACTCAGCTGAAGACACCGCTTATCAAAACCTAAAGCAAGGTATACACGCACCAGACAGCGGCTCTATTAAGGTTAATGGGAAGGTTATTGCTGAACAAATAGGTGCTCAAATTTTTATTGACGGATGGGCTTTAGTATCTCCTGGAGATCCCGAGCAAGCAGTATCTCTAGCTGGCAAGGCAGCAAGTGTCAGTCATGATGGTGAAGCTATATATGGTGCTCAGATTATAGCAGCAATAGAGTCAATGGCATTTGTTGAAAATAACATAAAAATTATTATTGAAAAATCAAAACAATTTATTCCTAATGACTCAGTAATTTATAAATTAATATCAGATTTGCAAGATTGGAGCTCAGGTAATATTGATTGGAAACAAGCAAGAGAAAAAATAGTAGAAAAATATGGCTATGATAAATATTTAGGAAATTGTCACATAGTTCCGAATCATGCGCTTATAATTATGAGTTTATTATTTGGGGAAAATAATTTTCAAAAATCACTTATGATAGCTAATACAGCTGGCTGGGATACTGATTGTAACTCTGGTAATGTTGGCTGTATACTTGGTATTAAAAACGGTCTGGAGGGCTTGAAAGATGGTCCGGACTACCTCTCTCCAATTAACGATATTATTTATTGTCCAACTGCAGTAGGTGGGGAGACTATTACAGATGCTTTAACAGAAACATATAAAATTATTAACACAGCTAGACAGCTTGAAAAATTAGAAAAGAAAATTATCAAAAATAATGCTCGTTATCATTTTGAAATGCCCGGATCTACTCAGGGTTGGAAAGTTGATACACTGAATGATAATAACTTATTAACATCTATATCAAATGTTGAGTTGAAAACTGATGTAGGAAGTTATGGTTTAGAAATAGACTTTTGTGATTTAGCGGAAGGATTAAATAGTGAGTGTTTGGTTGATACTTTTTTTCCAGAGCACCTGACTAAGTTAGATGGGGTAGCTAGAAAAACCTTTTTTCATTATGATTTAATCGCGACTCCAATTATTTATTCTGGCCAAAAAATAAAAGCACAGATTTTTTCTGAGTCAGAAAAAGATTTAAATATAAAAATATTTATTAAATATTGGGGTGAAAACGATGAGTTAATTAAAATTGAGTCTAATAATTTTAATTTTTCTTCAAATGATATGAATATTATTGAATGGGAAGTCCCATCAACTTTTTCAAATCCAATTGGCCAGTTAGGGATTTCAATTTCTTCAAGTGAAAAGTGTTCAGGAAAAATTAAATTAAATTATTTAGATATACATGGAGAGCCAAATATACTTTTAACCCAACCAGATCATATCTTAAATCACCCTAGAAAGCATCATATGCATTTTGAGGAAAAATTTTATGGTCAAATGTGGAGAAATGCCTGGGTTCAAGGTTTAGATAAATGGGAAGATAGAGGGAAAATCTTCAGAGTTACTAATAATATAGACAGTGGAATAATGTTTACTGGAACAGATGTTTGGAAAAATTATACAGTAACTTCAAATATTTCTTTTCAGTCAGTTAGCTCTGGAGGGTTAGTTGCAAGAGTGCAAGGGTTGAAAAGATATTATACTTTTGAGTTATGCTCGAGTAATAAAGCTCGTATTGGTAAAATGTTATATGATTTTAACACTATTAAAGAAGTTGACTTTGATGTCGATTTTTTTAGAGAATATAAAATGTCATTAGTAATCAATAACAATAAAATAAAGGGATATATTGATGGGCAATTAATGTTGGAATGTGAAGATAATCATGATATTCTTGATAAAGGAGGCGCTGGTTTTGTGGTTTCAGATGGAACTATGGTTTCTAATGAAATTAAAATATCTTAAGTGATTATGAAATCTAGAAAATTTGGAAGTTTGGATTGGCAAGTAAGTGAAATTAGTCTTGGTTGCTGGGCTATGGGCGCAGACTGGGGTGATGTTTCCGATGAAAATGCAAAAGATATTTTAAAAACTTCTTTTGATAATGGAGTTAATTTTTTTGATACAGCCGATGTTTACGGCGATGGTCGAAGTGAAAAATTTGTTGGTGAATTTATCAATTCAACTTCTGAACGAATTTACGTTGCTACAAAAGCAGGAAGAAGGATCTTTCCTCATGAGGCACAGGGGTATTATGATAAAGACTTAATGGAGTCGTTCGTTGATCGATCATTAAAGAATTTGAATGTTGACACTATTGATCTTCTTCAAATGCATTGTCCACCAACAGAAGTGTATTCTCATGATTTAACTTACGAAATGTTAGATGACTTAGTAACAAAAGGCAAAATACAACATTATGGCTTTAGTGTGCAGACTGTTGAAGAAGCTATTGCCTGTATTCAGCGACCTCATACAAAAAGTGTTCAAATTATTTTTAATATGTTTAGATTAAAACCAGCTGAGGAATTTTTCAACTTAGCAAAAGATAAGGGTGTAGCTATCATTGTTAGAGTCCCTCTTGCAAGTGGCTTGTTAACTGGAAAAATGAATTCTAATTCAACTTTTCCTGAAAATGATCATAGAAATTACAATATTAATGGTGATGCTTTTGATGTTGGGGAAACTTTTTCCGGTGTAGATTTTAATACAGCTCTAAAAGTGGTAGACGAGTTAAAATCTATTACGCCAGAGGGATTTTCTCTATCGCAACTAGCATTAAAATGGATTTTAATGCATGATGCTGTGAGTGTAATAATTCCTGGTGCAAAAAACTCTGACCAAGCTTTAAATAACATTTCTGCTTCTTCACTCCCTGATATTAGTAATCTAATGAAACAAATAGAAAACATATACGCGACTTATTTAAAAGACGAAATTCACCCTCGTTGGTAATATAAAATTAATGGAACAAAGTGTTTTTAGAAGAGCCACTTTTGCGGTAATTCTATGCTCTTCATACCCGATGCTTGTTGTAGGGTGCTACTTTGGGCTAATACCTTGGAATATGGAAAGACTAAAAATTGATGAGTCTGACTTAGGTTTTGCAATATTATCTTTTGGTGTTTCATTTTTAATTTCTAATCAAATAGCTGGAAGAATATTAGTTCCAAAATTTGGCACAAAAAAAATTATGACTTTTGGTTTAGTTATTATTTCTTTAGCAAATATAATTTTGGTATCTGCACCTACCTATTTGATTCTTCTTTTAGCACATATACCCGCAGGTATTGGTTGGGGTTCGTCTGGGCCAATTGGTGGTATTCATGCGCAATTAATTGAGAGACATTCTGGAAAAATTATTAGCCCTTATTATGCTATGGGCTTTAATATAGGTATTTTTTTTGGAGGCTTACTAGCTGGTTTTATTTTAGGTAATAAAATAAATCCTTCTCTAATTTTTATAATACTTTTCTTCATGTCCGTAATTGCAGCTATCATTATTTATATCAATGGACTTCCTAACAATTTGGATTTTAAAGGCGAAGGTGAAAAATTAAAAATACCTGAAAAAAATGTTTTAATTTTTGGTTTTTTACTCTTCGTAATATTTGGTTCTAATGGAATAATTATAGATTGGTCAGCTTTATGGTTCACCAAGGAACTTAATGCTCCTTTATATCTTGCCAGTTTAGGATTAATATTTTTAAGTTTAGGAGGCATATTTGCTAATTTATTCTCGAATCAACTAATCAATTTATTTTCAGAAAAAATAGTTGGATGTTATTTTGTTATATTTGGTTCTATTATATTATTTACCTCCATCATAATTGGTAATTTTTATTTTATACTCATCACTTTTTTTCTTTATGGTTTTGCTACAGCTAATTTAGTTCCAATAATTATACGACAAGCAGTCAAACATTCGTCAGAGAGTATTCCTACAACAGTTACTAATTTAATTACTATGGGCTTTTCAGCTTTGTTATTTGCCCCAGCAATAATTGGCTTTATTGCAGAGACGTATTCACTTACAATTAATATGTATGCTTTATGTATAATTGTTTTTTTTGCGGGAAATATTTTTTTAAGAAAATTTAGAGTTGGTTAAGGAATAAGTTTATATAAATAAGTTTTACTTTCATCGGCTATCAAAAAAATTTCTCCTTTAGAATTCACTTCAATATCTCTAACTCGTCCTATTTTGTTTTTAAAGATAAGTTGCTCTTCACCAAATTGATTATTTTCTCTAGGGAGATAGGAAAGATATTGAAACTTTAACGATCCAATAAGTAACCCATTTTTAAATTCAGGAAATAAATCTCCATTATAAAACTTTATCCCTCCAACACCTATTGAAGGTACCCAAATATGATCTGGGGAAAATAATCCAGGCTCCCAAGCATTTCCATCGCCAATTTTTGTACCAGAATAATTTGTTCCTCCCCACCCAACACGGTTCCATCCATAATTTGTTCCTTTAATAACCTTCCCAACAAAATCTCCACCCTTAGGTCCATGGTTGGAAATAAAGACATTATTAGTTAAAGGATCTAAATCCATTCCTTGGGGATTTCGAACTCCTATTTGAAATATTTCTTTAGACCAGTCAGGCTTTGTTACATAAGGATTATCTTCTGGTAGTGTTCCATCCTTTTTAATTCTTATAATGCTGCCAATACTGTTTGAGGGGTCTTGGGCTAAATCTCCCTTACCTCTCTCTCCAATACTTACAAATAAGTAGTCATCAACAATTGTCATTCGAGACCCAAAATGTTTGGCGTTATTAATGTATGGTGTAGCTTCAAATATTAATTCAGAATTTACTAAAGAATTATTTTTTAATGTAGATTTATAAACTGCTGTGGTGAGAAGTTTATCTTTCATAACGGAGCACGTTACCCAGACAACGTTACCTTCACTTATAATATCCAGTAAGCCTCCTTGCCCCCATGAAGCTACAGGTATTTTGTGAGATATTATTGTTGATGTATTATTTGAAGTATCAAATAACAAGATTTGTGCTGTTTTTTTTTCTGTAATTAATAATTGTGAAGGATTTAACCATGTCATCCCCCATGGATAACTAAGGTCTAGAGTATATTTTTGAAGGGTATACGCATCTATTTTTATAGCAAAAAAACAAAAAACGATAATTAGTACAATTTTATTCATTAATATTTCTATATTAAAGT
>JAQBWI010000071.1 GCA_027625355.1 Pseudomonadota bacterium | reverse complement strand
ACTTTTAAGAAATGGAGATTATTTATGTCAGATTTAAATGAATTTAATAAAAACGGTTTTATTATCAAAAAACAACTCTTCACTGATGATGAGATTAAAAAATTAATAAATTTCATTAACTCAAATTCAGATAAAGAAAATCAATCTCGTAAAACTAGAAGTTCAACTGGTAATCTAAATTTAACAATATGGAATCACCCATCTGACGATTTGTTTGGTAAATTCTCTACAAATGAACGAATTGTAAAACCTATGGAAAATTTTCTTGGAGATGAAGTTTATCATTATCACTCAAAGATTATTTGGAAAAAACCAGGAGATGGTGGGTTTGATTGGCATCAAGATTATGGCTATTGGTATCACAATGCATGCTTATATCCCGACATGGCTTCATGTTTTATAATGTTAGACAAAGCCACAAAAGAGAATGGATGCTTAAAAGTACTTAAAGGGTCTCACAAAGTTGGCAGAATTGGACACGGTGTATCTGATACACCCGAACAAACTGCTGATATGGAGAGAATTACTGAGTTAGAAAAAAGACATGAATGTGTTTACATAACTGCTGAACCAGGTGATGCACTTTTCTTTCATTCAAATTTATTACATTCATCCGATGCCAATAAATCTAAAAATTCTAGAAGAACTCTTATTGTTTGTTTTAACGTCAAATCTAATAGCCCATATAAAGAAATTGCACATGCAAGTTATACTCGTTTAAAAGTCTCACCTTCTAGCGCAATCATGGACTATAAAAATGATTAAATTAACAATCATAGGCGCAGGTAGTGCTGTGTTTACTAAAAATATAGTAACTGATTTATTATCAATTGAAAAATTTAAGAACATGGAGATAGCTTTACAAGATATTGATCCAGTAAGATTAAAAGCATCCCATGAATTATTAAATGTTATTTCAAAAAAATTAAATGCGTCTCCAAAGATTACTTCACACACAGATAGAAAAGAATCATTAGTTAAGGCAAATTTTGTACAAACGACTATACAGGTTGGGGGTTATAAACCTTCTACCGTTATAGATTTTGAAATTCCCAGCCAATATGGTCTAAAACAAACTATTGCTGATACACTTGGTATTGGTGGAATTATGAGAGCTCTCAGAACTATTCCCGTATTACTTGATATTGCAAAAGACATAATGGAGATTTGCCCCAAGGCAATTTGGTTACAATACGTAAATCCAATGTGTGCTAATATGATCGCTATTAATAAATCTTTTCCAGGAATTAAAACATTAGGTCTATGTCACTCGGTCCAAGGTACGGCTGAAATGCTAGCAAAGGATTTAGGTGAAAATATTGAAGATATTGATTACCTATGTGCTGGAATTAATCACATGGCATTTTATCAAAAATTTGAAAAGAAAGCCAATGGCAAAACGGCTGAAGATTTATATCCACGTTTAAAAGATATAGCTGATAAAATAGTTAATGATGAAATGCTATCTTCCAGAAGTAAAAAAGAGACAGATTACTCAGGCAAAGTTTTGCACGAAAAAGTAAGATACGAAATACTAAGACGTTTTGGTTATTTTGTTACAGAGTCTAGTGAACATTTTGCCGAATACGTTCCGTGGTTCATTAAGCAAAATAGACAAGATGTTATTGATCAATATAAAATTCCAATTGAAGAATATATTGATCGATGTGAAATTAGTATTAAACTTTGGGATCAGCTAGAAAAAAATATGACGCCCATATATGATGAGCCTTTAGAACGAAGTAATGAATATGCATCTTTTATAATGGATGGTGTTGTCAATAATAATGAAGTTACCATCAATGCTAATGTAATGAATGATGGTTATATCGATAATCTTCCACTTAACTGTTGTGTGGAGGTTCCTTGTATTATTAATTCTAAAGGTATCTCACCACAAAGATTTGGTCGCTTGCCAGAACATTTAGCAGCATTGATGCGAACAAATATTAATGTTCAAATTTTAACTGCTGAAGCAGCTATTACAAAAAAAAGAGAACACATCTATCATGCCGCTTTGTTGGACCCGCTGACTGCTGCAAACTTAACAATTGATGAAATTTATTCTATGACAGATAAAATGATAGAAGCTCATGGAAGTTATTTACCTAATTACTCTTAATGGCAAAATTAACTGTTAAAGATTTATTTGAAAAAAAAGGTAAACAAAAATTAACTGAGTTATACGTTACTAACTCTCTTGAGGCTTATGCGTCGGAACAAGCAGGGATAGATATTTTAATTGTATCTTTTAATAAAGAAACTTTAAGAACTGACGTTCCCACAAATAAATGGTTTCGTGATGCGCATATTAGTGACATACGAAAAGCTGCATCAAATACCTTTATGATTTATGGACTTGGCCAATTACCTTCAAAAGAAAAAGCTATTGAAGCTGCTCTCATTGCAAGAGATAATGGCGCTGATGCAGTATATTGTGGAAATAGCCCAGGGTATATTGAAGCGCTTCGTAATGAGGGATTACCAGCTGTAAGCCACATCGGTTTAATACCTTATAAAAGTACTTGGACAGGTGGATTTAAAGCTGTTGGTAAAGATGCAGAGTCTGCTTTTAAAGTGTATCAAAATGCACTAGCTTACGACAACGCTGGAGCGATTGGTTTAGAAGTAGAATGTGTGCCTGACCGCGTAGCAGAAATTATAACGAAAAAAGTTGACCTGCTTACACTCTCAATGGGTAGTGGACCAAAATGTGATGTTGAGTTTTTATTTATTCAGGATGTAATTGGAACAAATACTGATAGAGTTCCAAAACATGCTAAAGTGTTTAAAGATACAAATAAATCATACGATAATTTATTAAATGACACAGTTGAAGGACTAAAGAAATTCGTCAATGATGTTATTAGCAATGAGTTTCCAACTCCAAAAAATATTGTTGGCATTGAAGATAACGAATATGAAAAATTTTTGAATAAAATTGGTTAAACTTCAATAGTCATTAAGTCTTCTCCTATAACAGGATCTTTACCAAAATCTTTTTTAACTACTTTCTTAAGATTATTTTTATTAAATCTGGTTGGTACAAAATGTGTTAAAACTAATTTTTTAGCTCTAGCAATAAAAGCAACTTTGCCAACTTGCGTAGAAGTGGTGTGATAACTTTGAACATTATGAAGAGTTGTTTTTGTACGCATTTTATTTATTTGTAATATTTCTCCTTCGATAAAGACTTCATGAAGTAATACATCTGATTGTTGTGCATATTTCATTAAATTTTCACATGGTCTAGTGTCTCCACTAATTGTTAATTTTTTATTTTTATTAGTAAAACAAAATCCATAGGCAAATTTTACAGGTTTGTGATCAACTTCAAAATATTTAATACTTAAATCTTTAATTTTTATATTTCCAATAGATTTAAATTCAGTTACCTGAATATCAAAAGCTTTTGCTGAAGCTCTTGATTCATAAGATATTCTTAATTTTCTCTCATCAGCCCACGCATCCATAATTTTTTTTACGAACTTTTTAGTTCCTTTTGGACCATATATTTTCCACGGCTTAGTTCTATAAGAATGCCATGAAGAAACTATTAATTGATATAAGTCTACTGCATGATCAGAATGAAGATGAGTAAACAATAATGCATCAATATTTGCTGAAGAAACTTCTAACTCATGAAGTCTTTGAGTAATTCCCGATCCACAATCTACTAAAATTTTCGTATTTTTTGTTGAAACTAAATTTGATGGCCCAAAACGCTTATGATCAACGCTAGGACATCCTGTGCCGAGCAGGGTTAACTCCATTTATTCGTCTAAAAATGTTTTAAGTTTTCTTGCCCTTGTAGGGTGTTTTAATTTGCGAAGAGCTTTTGCTTCAATTTGACGGATTCTCTCTCTTGTTACACTAAATTGTTGGCCAACTTCCTCAAGAGTGTGGTCACTATTCATACCAATACCAAAACGCATTCTTAAAACTCTTTCTTCTCGAGGTGTAAGAGAAGATAAAATACTTGTAGTTGTGTCTCTTAATGAACTTTTAACTGCAGCTTCTATTGGTATTAACGCATTCTTGTCTTCAATAAAATCACCAAGTGAACTATCTTCCTCGTCACCTACTGGTGTCTCAAGACTAATTGGCTCTTTAGCTATTTTTAATACTTTTTTAACTTTATCTAAAGGCATATGTAATCGATCTGCTAGCTCATTTGGAGTTGGCTCCCTACCTATCTCAGACATTATTTGTCTTGTCGTTCGAACAATTTTGTTAATTGTTTCTATCATGTGTACTGGAATTCTAATTGTTCTTGCCTGATCTGCTATTGATCTAGTTATAGCCTGCCTAATCCACCAAGTAGCATAAGTAGAAAACTTATAACCTCTTCTATACTCAAACTTGTCTACAGCCTTCATTAAACCAATATTACCCTCCTGAATTAAATCTAAAAACTGCAATCCTCTGTTGGTATATTTTTTTGCAATAGAAATTACTAAACGTAAATTTGACTCAATCATCTCTTTTTTTGCACGATTTGCCGATCTCTCTCCCTGTTGAACTGTTCCAACTATTCTTCTAAATTCTGTTAATGGTAATTCAGAGGCTTCTTGTATTTCTTTTATTTCATCAATTAACTTATTAATCTCAATGTGATTTTTATTAATAAATTTTTCCCAATTTTTATCATTAAGATTTAATAAATTTTGAATCCAGTTTTTTTCAAAATTAAAGTTTAAGTAATGTTCAATAAAAGACTCTCTCTTAACTCCTTCACCTGTTGCAAGTCTGAGCATACGGCCTTCTCTTACTAATAATTTTTTATTCAACTCATAAAGAGACTCCATTAGTGCCTCAATTGTTGATGAATTAAAATGCACTGCTTTCATAGCAATGACCATTTCCTTTTGGATTTTTTTATATTTTTTTTCTAAACTTAAAAAGGATGTTGTATTCTTTGAATCTGAGTTAATATAATCAGCACTAGATTTTTGAAGTTTTTTGAATAATTTAGTAATATCATCAAAGTCCTTAAGTACTTTAGGTTTTAATTTTTCTTCCATTGCAGCTAAAGATACATTTAATCCCTCATCGTCATCGTCTTCCTCTACAGTTTCTCCAGAACTTTCTTCTTGGCTATTGTCGTTTGATATGTTTTTTTGTTCTTTTGGCTTATCCTGTTTTTTTGCAGCCCCCTCAATTAACTGAAGAGTATCATCTATCTTACTATCTCCAATGTCAGACATGTCGTAAGTTGCTTCTAAGTCCACAATGTCTCGAAGAAGCATTGTTCCATCTTTTATAGAATCTTTCCAGTTTATTATTGAGCGTATTGTCATTGGACTTTCGCATATCGCACCAATCATTTTTTCACGACCTGCTTCAATTCTTTTTGCTATAGCTATCTCCCCTTCTCTACTTAGAAGCTCAACCGCCCCCATATCTCTTAAATATAACCTTACTGGATCATCAGTTTTTCCTGTTTGTTTTTTTTCTTCTTCTGAGCTTTCTTCATTTTTTTTTGATGATTCTTCTTTAGCAGTTTTATTAAGATCAGCAGCTTCTTTTTCAGAAACTATATTTATGTTATTATTTTTTAGAAAGTCTTCTACTTTTAAAATATTTTCTGGAATTCTAAATTTTTTTGGAATAGCTTTTTCAATTATTTTGCTTGTGTAAATTCCATCAACTTTATGTTTATCAAATAGTTTTGTGATTATTTCTTTTATATGGTCATCGAAAGATACAATTTTCTTAGGTTTTTTCTCTAGTTTTGTTTTTGGTTTTTTTTCTACTTTTGCTTTTGGTTTTACTTTTTGTAATTCTTTCTTTTTCTTAGGAACAGCTTTTTTCTTTACATTTTTTAGAGCTTTAGAAGTTTTTTTTACTTTAGATGAGCTTTTTACTGATTTAGAATTTTTTTTCTTTTTAGAATTTAAAGTTTTTTTTGATGCTTTTTTAATTGTTTTTTGTTTTTC
>JAQBWI010000070.1 GCA_027625355.1 Pseudomonadota bacterium | reverse complement strand
ATTCATTTTTTTCCCTTAATGATATTGATATTTTTGCATATGCAAATAATGAAGATTCTTATACTGCTACAAGAAGTGTTGCATCCTATTTAAAGGGTATATCTTCGGCACTTAATAAGCCATTAATTGCAATAGATGTAACCGAAACAAACAACATATCATCTGATTTAGTTGCCAAAAATGCTCTTCAAAAATTTATGGATTCTGGCATGAATTCTGAAATTTTTAATTCTAAAAATGCAAACCCAACATATGCAATAGAGACTCAATATAAAAAGATCAATGAATGATCTAATTTTAAGTTTTGTATTAGGTCTTATTCAGGGATTAACTGAGTTTTTACCAATCTCAAGTTCAGCTCATCTGCTTTTTCCTTCTTTAATATTTGGTTTAAACGATCTTGGACTTGCTTTTGATATATCAGCTCATACAGGAACCTTATTTGCAGTAATCTATTATTTCAGAGATGACATTAGACGGATGATCAAATCATTGTTTCAAAGTAATGGCCCGTTTATAGAAGATAAAAACTTAGCCATATCATTAATAATTGCAACTATCCCGATTGTTTTAGTTGGTTTCTTTGGCTCTGATTTAATTAATCAAAATAGAACTAATATTACAAGTATTGCAATTATGAATTTAATATTTGCAGGGTTTCTATTACTTGCATTTCTATATAGCTCTGTTAGTAAAAAATTAATAGAGCTAACTTTTATAGGCGCCATATTTATTGGATTATTCCAAGTTTTTGCTTTGCTGCCGGGAGCATCTAGATCAGGAACCGCTATTACAGCAGCCTTATTAATAGGTTTAAATCTAAAAGATGCTTCAAAATTTGCTTTTTTATTAAGTATTCCAACAATACTTGGAGCATTAGTTTTTTTAGTTATTGAATTAAGTTCATCCAGCTATGCGATAAATTTTCCTTCATTATTTATAGGATTTATTACCTCAAGTCTTGTTGCTTTTTTAACAATAAAATATTTTCTTATTTTTGTTAATAAAATCGGCATGTATCCATTTGTAATCTACAGAATTGTTTTAGGAATTATCTTGCTTATTCTTATATGAATATAGATATTCTTGTTGATAACCCAAATCATAAAGACAAGGTTGAAAAGATTTCATCTGAATTGAATGCAAACATACTGACAAAATCACCGGTTAATAAGGCCTTTTTTTTATATAGAGAAAATGGATTAAATTTTTTTTCTAACTCCATTCATTCAAAGCCACTTCACATAGATTTTCTTAAAGGCTCCATGGGGTGGCGACTAAAAAGGTCAGATCACGAGACCTTGTTAAAAAAAGCTTTAGGTAAAAATTCTATTAGCCTTAATATTTTTGATGGAACTGCTGGGCTTCTGTCTGATGCATTAATTTTTTTAGCTCTGGGTCATAAAGTAATAGCTTGTGAGCAAAGTATGGTTCTTTTTTTGTTAGTCAGAGATGCTGTAGAAAGGTCGAAGGAAGAATTACCATTTTTAAAAAACCTTAAACTTTTTCATGGAAACTCATTAAAATGCTATGAGGACCAAAAGGATATTGACGTGATTTATTTGGATCCAATGTATCCGGAGCCAAAGAAAAATATTTTAAGATCTGGGAATATAGCACTCATAAAGAAAATTTTAGAAATCGAAAAGATTCAAGATGTTGGAGACGAAATATTCTACAAATTTCAAGAATATGAATTTAAAAAAATTATTTTAAAAAGACCTATTAAAGCAAATTTACTTGATGAGCAATTGAATTATCAAATCAAAGGTAAGTCTACTAGGTTTGATATTTATATATAATACAAAAAATTAAGGAGAAATTTATGAACCCATTCACTATGATGAAAGATGCCAAGAATATGGAAAAAATGATGAAGCCAGCTCTTGAAAAGTTTATGAAAGATGCAGGTTTTGTAAAAAAAGAAGAATTAGAATCTTTAAAAAGACGAATAGCAGAACTTGAAAATCAAATATCTAAATTAACGACTTGAAACCAGAAGATATATCAAGAGTTATTGAAATGGCGTGGGAGGATAGAACTCCCTTTGATGCTATTGAAGCAACATATGGATTAAATCAAAATCAAGTTGAGGAATTGATGAGAAATAACTTAAAGAAAAGTAGTTATGTCTTGTGGAGAAAAAGAGCTCAAGGCAGAAAAACTAAGCATGTAGGCTTAAGAGAATTTGGAGTTGGTAGACATCATTCTTATGATCAACATAAATATAAAAAGTAGTAGAATTAGAATTGAAAATTTATTCAAATCTATTTTTTCAAACATTCCCAACACATCCATTCATTTTGAAGATCATTCAGTAGTTATTAAGCACAATGATCCAGTGAATGCTGACTCTGCTTCAATAGAAATTATAGAAAATAATTATGGCTATAAAATTTCATATTGGGATGGTTACTCTCTTGCAGAAGAAGAAAGTCTTAAAGATTTAAACAAAGCTTTAAAAGTATTCAAAAGATATTCAAAAAAATTGGGTAAAAATTTAATGAGGTTTACTGATAATTCTATTAGCTAGATTATGTTGAGTATTAGAGGCTTTTTGGTAGATTGGTAAAAACAGTATTGCTTGCTCATATATTTGGAGAGGAGTTAGCTAGCTATTCTAATAGGGGAGAACAAGTTAACTAATTAAAATTAATGCACAAGCAATACATTTGTAGTAGATATTATTTTTCATACATAAAATTGTCAATAATTTAATTTTTTGTTGTATTAATAACCTTTTTTAAGATAAATTTTTGTAGTTCTATTACAAATAATAGAATTATTTATAAGTAATCTCTATGAGGATTATGGTCTTGTTTGACCATTTCCATTAACAAGGTACTTAAAGCTAGTCAATTGATCAACACCTACAGGACCTCTAGCATGAAATTTTCCAGTTGCTATGCCAATCTCTCCTCCAAGCCCAAACTCACCACCATCAGCAAATTGAGTAGAAACATTATGCATAACTATTGCGCTATCTAATTCTTTTTGAAATCTTGAAGCCCTATTAGGATCTTCGGTAAGAATAGACTCTGTATGTCCTGATGAATATAGCTCTATATGTTCAAGGGCCTCATTTAAGCTATTAACTATCCTAATGCTAACAATTGGTAATAAATATTCTGTTGACCAATCTTCTTCAGTAGCCTTAATAATGTGTTTGTTAAATTTTTGTGTCTCAACACAACCTCTAATTTCACATGCTTGAGCTTTTAGTGCATTCACAAGAGAAGGCATAAACTCATCAGCTATATCAGAGTGAACTAATATTGTTTCAACAGCTCCGCATATACCCGGCCTTCTCATTTTTGCATTTAGACATATATTTAGTGCTTTTTCTTGATTTGCAGACTTATCCACAAAGATATGACATATGCCCTCAAGATGAGCAAATACAGGAACTCGTGCTTCTTTTTCAACCATTGATACAAGACTTTTACCACCTCTAGGAACTATTACATCAATTGATTGATTTATTCCATGAAGCATATGTTTAACAACCTCTCGGTCTGTAGTTTTAATGATTTGTATAGCATTTTCATCAATCTCAGCATCTTTCAAACCTTTTACCAACGATCGATGGATTGCTAAGCACGAATTAATACTGTCAGAGCCACCCCTCAAGATAGACGCATTACCAGCTTTTAATGATAAAGCACCAGCATCTGCAGTTACGTTGGGCCTACTTTCAAAAATGATACCAATTACACCAAGAGGTGTTGAAATTCTTGATATATGCATGCCATTAGGTCTTTGCCAAGAATCAAGAATTTTTCCTACAGGATCTTTAAAAGATTCAATTTCAAGAAGAATCTTAGATATAGAATGAATCCTTTCATTATTAAGTTTAAGTCGGTCTATAAAAGATGCAGATAAGTTTTTTGTTTTACTATTTTCAATATCTAGCTTATTTGCTTCTAAAATAATTTTTTTATCAGCAAGTATATGTTTTGCCATTGCTTGCAGTGCCTGATTTTTTTGTTCAGCAGATGTCTTTGCAAGAATCTTTGCTGCTTCTTTTGCATTAATACCAATTTGATCGATGTTATGAGTCATTATTATTTAGCTATAAATTTAGTTGATTTTGTTTTTTTATCACCAAGACTCTTGATTGGGTTGTCTTTTAAGCCTGAGGTAATAATAACCGAGCATTTTGATCTCATACATATTTCTGCAGCTTTAATCTTAGAAATCATTCCACCTTTGCCAAGCTTAGACGCTGTACCTGCCATATCTTTGATTTTCTGAGTAATTGATTTAACTTCTATAACTAAATCATCATTTTTATTATTTTTTGGCGGCTTTTTATATAATCCATCAACATTAGATAATAAGATTAGATGATCAGCTTTTATTAATGTTGCAATTTGTGCAGCAAGAATATCATTGTCACCAAACTTAATCTCATCTGTAGAGGTTGTATCATTTTCATTAATAATTGGTACGCAATTAAAACCTAATATATTATCTAACGTAGCTATTGCATGATTGGATGATTTTTTATTTTTTATATCAGAAGGTGATAAAAGAACTTGTGCTACTTGTTTTTTATATTTTTTGAATTCATTTTTCCATGCTGTCATTAATTCAATTTGTCCTCTTGCTGCAACTGCCTGTGATTCATTTAAAGTTAGATCATGCCTTAGATTTAGTTTTCCTCTGCCAAGAGATATAGCTCCAGAAGAAACAATGATCACCTCCTTTTTTGTATTTAATAACCAGACAATATCTTTAACAACATTTTTAAGAACAGCTTTATTTACTCCACCTCTTGTATTTGTAAGAAGAGATGAGCCTATTTTGATAACTATTTTTTTTGAATTTAAAAGCCTATTTTTTTGCATTTTGCGATTATAAGAGTATTCGCATTTATAAAAATTAATTTATACTTATTTGAATGAGAAAAGTATCTATTTTATGCTTATTTTTTTTAACAGCATGTGGGGGTGGGTCGTCTTCTTCTCCAGAAACCATAAACAATAACTTTGAAATTTTTATTTCAGGACTTGATGTAAATGGTTTTAGTTATGATCAGCAAAATATATCTGTCACATCAACAGATGCAAATTGCTCATATACCATAAATAGCAATAATCTTATTCATTTATCAGAAAATAACGGTAATAACTTTTCATTTAGGAATCCTATCATCTATGAATCTTCTAAAGAATT
This sequence comes from Pseudomonadota bacterium, assembly GCA_027625355.1. Classification (GTDB taxonomy): domain Bacteria; phylum Pseudomonadota; class Alphaproteobacteria; order HIMB59; genus CACPNW01. The sequence continues at coordinate 778 of JAQBWI010000070.1, read as the reverse complement.
TAACTTTGTTGTTAGTACAATACCTAAAAGTGACTGCAGGAGCTCAAACAAGACAGTTTCAATACAGGTTAATAAATTTCCAACAGAATATGATGCATACCCTGCAAACATATCAGACCTTTCAACAAAATATTATCAAGTAAATGACATTGGTTTTGGTGGTATTGTAATAACCGACAGATTTTCAGCAACAATATGTTATCCAACTCCTGATGATTGTGAGGTTCGGGAAAATGAACTTTTTGGTCAAGACGCTCATAACATGGTTACTGGTGATTTTAATGGTGATGGTTTTGAAGACTTTGCAGTTGCATGGGCATTATTTCCTCATACTATCAGAGAAGATCAGAAGGTTAATGCTCCAATTAATATTTATTTAAATGATGGTAGCGGAAGATATAAAGAAGATCATACTCTATATCAATCAGGTGAAGCACCAACTCATCCGTTTGCATACAGACTTGTTGCAAAAGATTTTAACAATGATGGTGTTGATGATTTATTTGCTGGTTCAATGGGCATTCAAGTTAGATATGAACACTATTCACAGAACCATATTGAGCCATATCCCCACTTACTATTACTATCAGATCAAGACGGAAAACTTGTCGACAGTTCTTCAAAAATCAAAGATGACAATAATGGAAATGGAATGTTATGCAGCTTCGCACATGATGCTAGTGCTGGCGACCCTGATGGTGATGGAGATAAGGACATATATGCATGTAATGTTTTGTTAATAAACAACGGATTAGGAAACTTTGAAATTCACCCATAC
>JAQBWI010000069.1 GCA_027625355.1 Pseudomonadota bacterium | reverse complement strand
AAATCATTAATTTTGTGATTGACAAATACACCAACTGGTCTGATTCTTAATCCTTTGCATGCTCTCATTAGATTTTTAGCCTTATTTAAAGTTATATTTCTTGGGCTTTTTTCATAAAAAATCATTCCAAAAAAATCTACATTATTTTCCTCGCAGCAATTCAGAGATTCTACATCTTTCAATCCACAAATTTTAAAAATCATATTACTGGATTGACTTGTTTATTTTTTTAATTGTTTCAAGAGGGTTTATTGATTCAACAATTGGTCTTCCAATTACTAAAAAATCTGCACCAAGATCAATCGCTTCTTTTGGAGTAAGAGTTCTTTTTTGATCATCTTTTTTAGAAGGAAATTTTTTATTAGGCCTTATACCAGGAACAACTAAAATCATTTTCGTCCCAACTTCTTTTCTAATGATATTTATTTCAAGTGGACTACAAACTAAACCACTAAGGTTATTTTTTTTTGCATAATTTGCAAATTTCTTAACCAAAATATTTACATTTTTTTCTTTATAGTATTTTAGAGTTTGTTTTTCATCTAGACTGGTCAGGACAGTAACGCCTAAAATAATTGTTTTCTTATTATTTTTTAATACTGAAAGTTTTTGCATTTCATCACCACCACATATATGTATTGTGGTAAAAATTGGGTTTAATTTAAAAATAGCCTTTAGCCCTTTTTGTACAGTGTTAGGTATATCATGAAGTTTAAGATCTAAAAAAATTTTGGGACAAATATTATATATTTCTTTATATCCCTTTATTCCAAAATTATAAAAAAACTCATGCCCAATCTTAAAAGCATAGACTTCATTCTTTAATTCATTAACTATTTTTATCGCTTTTTTTATGTTATCTAAATCAAGTGCTACTATAATTTTTTTATTCATTAACCATTAGTTTGAATTTAATTTAGTATGCAGTATTTTGCCTGTTTTAAAGTGAAGTTTGAAACTTTCATTTTTATAAAGTTTTTGATTAGTTTTAGGGTTTCTAACTTGTTTCGCTTTATTAATTTTTTTTTTCAAAGTTCCAAAACCTCTTAATTCAACATTTTTATCATTCTTAAGTGCAAATATTATTTTTTTAATAAAAATATTGAAAATTTGTTCAATGTCATTTTCACTTAAATTCTGATGCTTAAGTCCTAATTTTTTAAGGATGTCAGATTTTAACATTTATTCTTTTTTCTTTAAAATAGATCCTAATATATCACCTAATGAAGCACCTGAGTCACTTGATCCATATTTTGATAAAGCTTCTTTTTCATCATTTATTTCAATCTCTTTTATAGATAGATTAAGCATTCTTGTTTTCTGATCAACAGAAATAATTATAGAGTCAACTTGCTCTTCGAGAGCAAACCTATCAACTCTTTGCTCATTTTTATCTTTAGATAAATTTGATTTCTTTATTGTGCCCATTATGTTGTCATCAAGACTAATCTTTACATATTTGTCATCAATTTCGACGATTTTACCACTAACTGTGGATTTTAAAGGATGTTTATCTAGGAATTCCTGTAAAGGGTCACTTTCTAGTTGTTTTATACCTAAGCTAATTCTTTCTTTCTCAACATTGATTTCAAGTATTTTTACTTTTACTTTGTCTCCTTTTTTTAATCCCTCAAGTGTTTGTTGACATATTGTTTCATCCCAACTCAGATCAGAAACGTGAACCATACCATCTATTTCATCATGAACTTTTACAAAAATTCCAAAGTCAACTATGTTTACAACTTCAGTATCTAAAATTTCATTAACCTTAACTGTTTCATTTAGCTTGTCCCATGGATTTGATTTTGTTTGTTTAAGGCTACAGGAAATTTTTTTCTTTTCATTATCGATATCTATTATTTTAACATTTATGATATCATTAAGAGAAACTAACTTTGATGGATGAGGTGGTTTTTTTAACCATGTCATTTCATTTAAACTAATATTACCATCGTATTTATCATTTATTAATAAGTTAATACCTGTATCGTTAATTGAGTTTACCTTAGCTTCAATTTGGTTATTTGTTTCAATGTTAGAGTCAAGATTATCCCATGGGTTCTCGGAAAGTTGTTTAATTCCAAGACTTAATCTTGATAATTCCTCATCAAATTTTAAAACTTTGACACTTATATCTTCACCTAATTTTAAAATTTCTGACGGTGAGTTAACTTTAGTCCACGATATGTCCGTTATATGAACTAGTCCATCCATTCCACCTAGATCAATAAATGCTCCATAATCTGTTAAATTTTTAACTTTACCTTTTATAATAGAGCCTTCTTTTATAGAGCTTAATAATTCTTCTCTTTGTTCTTTAAGCTCAACCTCTGAAATTGCCTTTCTAGAAACTACAATATTTCCTCTAAATTTATCCATTTTTAGAATCATTAAATCAAGAGGTTTGTTAAGCAATTCTTTTGTATCTTTTATAATCTGCCTAGTATCTATTTGACTTCCTGGTAAAAAAGCAACCACTCCATTTAGGTCAACACTCATTCCACCCTTCACTCTATTGAATGGTATGCCTGTTACAACTTTATTATTATCAAATGAGTCTTGTAATTTATTCCATGATTGTTGTTTGATTGCCTTTTCTCTTGATAAGATTGTTTCACCATTAGAGTTATCTACATTTTCAATGAAAACATCGAATGCATCACCAACATTCATTTCTGGTTTTTGACCAGGTCTATGAAATTCAGATACAGGTATACGGCCTTCACTTTTTGACCCAATATCAATTGTAACTAGGTCATTTTCAATTGAAACAACTTTTCCTGAAACTATAGTTTTTTCTTTAACAAGTGTTCCTTCAAAAGTTCTAGCTATTAGAGCTTCATATTCTTCGTTTGATAATTTGTTTGATAATGTTTTTTCCATTAGTTAATGCCTTCTATAATATTTCTAATTTGTGCTATTGTATTTTTAAAAGTATGAGAGTTGTCTATAATTTTAGCTCCCTTAGGCACTACTAAAGGTGAATTTATTCTTGTTTTATCTGTTTTGTCTCTCAATTTGATGTCCTTTAAAATGTTCAGGTATATAGACTTTTCCCCATTATCAATCAACTGTTTATATCTTCTTTTAGCTCTAATATTTACATCAACATCTATATATAGTTTTAGAGAGGCCTTTTTAAATACAACTGATCCTATATCTCTTCCATCGATTATAAACCCTTTTTTCTTATTTGGAGCTTTCGTAGCTAATCTTTGTTGAGAATTTATGAAATCCCTTACAAAATCTATCTTGGCAATTTCTGAAGCTGCTTTGCCTATTTGTTCTTTTCTAAGCATTTTTGCTTTTCTTAGAGAGAGTTTTTTAAAATTTTTAATGGCACTTTTTATTTTGCTTACTTGAAATGTTTTAATATTTTTTTTTTCAAGCTCATATGCCAATCGTCTATATAATAAGCCAGAGTCTAAATGATATAATTTATATTTTCTTGCAATGTATCTAGAAATTTTCTCTTTTCCTGAGCCAGCTGGTCCATCAACCGTGATAATTTTTTTCACAAAATATTTCCACCAGCATTATTGAATTTTTCAATAAAATTTGGAAAACTTGTATTTATTGACTCTCCATCCTCTATATTTAAATTACCTACTTTTGATCCCATAACCGCAAAAGACATTGCAATTCTGTGATCAAAGTCAGTTCTAATTTTATTATTTTTAGTAATGTACACCTCTGATGGTTTAATTATTAAATCGTCATTTTTTATTTTACAATCACAACCACAATTTACTAAATTTAATCTTATCAATTCAAGGCGATCACTCTCTTTAACTTTCAACTCTTTTAATCCTCTGAAAATACTTGTTCCTTTAGCAAAAGCTGCAGCAATAGATAAGATTGGATATTCATCAATCATAAATTTTGCCATTTCCGCATCTAATTCACATCCAACTAAATTACTATATTCTACTTCAAGGTCTGCTACAATTTCTTCAGATACTGTTCTTTTATTTTTAATACTTATTTTTGCACCCATTTTTTTTAGTGCTTTCAATAAACCATCTCTTGTGGGATTTATATTTATATTGTTGAGACTAATTTTTGACCCCTTGTTGATTAGTGCTGCAACAATAAAAAAAGCACTGCTGGATAAATCAGAAGGAACATTAATATTGACAGACTTTAGTTCTTTTTTTCCTTTTACATATATAGAGGTTTGATTATTTATTTTTTTTATATCTATTTCTGCCCCAAAAGATTTAAGCATATTTTCAGTGTGATCTCTTGTAATGTGTTTTTCGATTATATGACTGACACCTTCAGTATTAAGAGCGGCTAATATTAATCCTGATTTAATTTGTGCTGATGGTATGTTTATTTCAATTTTTGATTTATTAAGTTTTTTTCCAATGATTTTTAATGGAAGCGTGCCTGATACATTTTCAAATTCTGCCCCCATTAGTTTTAAAGGATCCATAATTCTTGCCATTGGTCTAGACGATAACGACTTATCACCCTCCAAAATAGTTTCAAAAGTTTGTGACGCAAGTAAACCAGTTAAAAGTCTCGCACTTGTTCCTGAGTTACCTAGATAGATATTTTTATTTGGTTTTTTTAGTGAATTAAGTCCCTTTCCATAAATGATAATTTTGTTATTTGATTTTTCAATATTAACACCCAAATTTTTGAGAGCATTAAGTGTATGCATCACATCGTCTGACATTAGTAAATTATTAATTTCAGAAATTCCCATAGATATTGAGGGGATAATAATTGATCTATGGGAAATAGATTTATCAGAAGGAATATTAATATTTCCTACAATTCTATCTTTTATTTTATTTGATATCATTTAAATCTTAAAATCAGAACCTAAATAAAATTTTTTGATATTTTCATTTTTTACTGCTTCATCAGGGCTTCCTTCAAAATAGATACCCCCCTCATTAACTATGTATACCTTATCAATAATTTTTAATGTTTCTCTAACATTATGATCTGTAATTAAAACTCCAATATTTTTTTTTGTAAGAGACTTTATTATTGTTTTTATTTCTTCAATAGATACCGGATCTATACCGGTTAGAGGCTCATCAAGAAGTAAAAACTTAGGTTTAGCAGCAAGCGTTCTTGCAATTTCTAATCTTCTCCTTTCACCTCCAGATAAAACTAGTGATTTTGATTTTTTGACATGACTAATGTTAAATTCGTTTAATAGGCCTTGTAAAATAATCTGATGTTTGTTTTTATTTTTTTCTACAACTTCAATAATTGATAATAAATTATCCTCAACATTCATCCCTCTAAATATTGATGGTTCTTGCGGAAGATAACCAATTCCTTTAGCTCCCCTGAGGTATATTGGAGCTCTGGTTAAATCTGTTTTATCAAGGAGAATACTTCCTGTGTCTGGTTTTACTAAACCAACAATCATATAAAAAGTTGTGGTTTTTCCGGCTCCATTGGGTCCTAATAGACCAACAATTTCTCCTCTTTTTATTGAAAGACTAATATCTCTGACAACTTTTTTGTTTCCATATGTTTTAGATATTTTATTAACTATTAAACCATCATTAAGTAATTGAAATTTGTTCATTTTGTATTTGAAATTATAACTTTAACTTTATTAGAATTATTTGAAGAAACTTTATATGAATTTTTATTTGTATCCAAAATCCCATAATCACCTGTGATAATTTCACTTCCTCTTTTGATTATTACGCTATCAAACAACTCTATAATTGATTTTTCTCTGTCATAAAAAGCTTTTTTTGAAAACATTTCAGTATCTTCTGTTATTATAGTTAAAATATTTTTATCTTGGACTTCTAGATTGCTAATTTCTCGAGTTCCTTTATCATTAACGAGATTTCCATTAATTATAAAGCCAGTTATTAAAATCTCATCGCTAATTAATTTTGAATTAGCTCCTTCAATTGAAAATGATCCAGCAAGATTATTTACGGTAATACTGCCATCGGAAAACATTTTAGTTGTTTCGA